>DASZFV010000020.1:0-6097 GCA_035939455.1 Polyangia bacterium | reverse complement strand
TGCCGGGGCTCGGCGGCTCGGGGCCGGAGCACTGGCAGACGCGGTGGGAGGGCTGCGAGCGGGCGTGCGCGCGCGTGCACCAGCGCGAGTGGGACCGCCCGGCGCTCGGCGATTGGCTGCGGGCCGTGGACGCGACGCTCGCGGCGGTGGAGGCGCCCGTCGTGCTCGTCGCCCACAGCCTGGCGTGCGCGCTCGTCGCGCACGGGGCGCGGCGCGCCGCCTGGTCGCGTGTCGTCGGGGGGCTGCTCGTCGCGCCCGCCGACGTCGATTCGCCGGCGCGGACGCCGCCCGAGACGCGCTGCTTTTCTCCCATGCCGATGGAGCCGCTGCCCTTCGCCGCGACCGTGGTTGCGAGCCGGGACGATCCGTTCGTGACGCTCGAGCGCGCGCGCGAGTTGGCGCGCCGCTGGGGCGCCGAATTTGTCGACGCGGGCGCCATCGGTCACATCAATGCGGCGTCGGCGCTCGGTGACTGGCCAGAGGGCCGCCGCGCGCTGCGCGCGCTCGTGGCGCGCGCCGCGCGCCGGGAGGTCACGCCCGCGTGACTATCCTTTTGTCCTCGACGAGCCCGCGCTGGTTCGCGGCGAGCGCGGCCGACCTGCTCTCGCTGCTGTCGGATCACCTGCACTGCGAGCGCAAGGCCGCCGAGAACGCCCTCGCGCTCGTGCGCCGCTATCCGCACCGGGGCACGTCCGTGGCTTCGCTGTCCCGCCTCGCGCACGAGGAGACCAGCCACGTCGTGCAGGTCGCGGCGCTCATCGCCGAGCGTGGGTGGACGCCGCGCGCGGACACGCCGAACCACTACGCGCGCCGCCTGCTCGCCGAGGTGCGCGGGCGCGAGCCGGGCCGCCTGCTCGACGCGCTCTTCGTGGCGGCCTTCATCGAGGCGCGTTCGCACGAACGGTTGGGGCTGCTCGCGCGCGGCTTCGCCGCGTCGGGCGAGGGAGAGCTCGCGGCCTTCTACGGCGCGCTCGCCCACGCCGAGGAGCGCCACGCCGAGATCTTCCTCGAGCTCGCGCGGCCCCTCGTCGGGGAGGCGGAGTACGAGGCGCGCCTCGCCGAGCTCGCCGAGCGCGAGGCTGGCATCATCGCGGCGCTGCCGCACGTCCCGCGCGTGCACTGATTCCGCGCGCCGGCGCGCTCAACCGGCCGTCGGCTTCGCCGTCGTCGACGGTGCCGCGAAAGCGAGCCGCCCGCCGATGTAGGTCGCCTCGACTTCCATCGACGAGCTCCAGAGCACGAGGTCGGCGAGGCACCCGGCGGCGAGACGCCCGAGATCCTCGCGCTCGAGGAGGCGGGCAGGCACCTGCGTCGCCATCGAGAGCGCCTGCCCGACGTGCGCGCCGCCGTGCTCGAGCATGACGCGCACGGCGCGGTCGAGCGTGAGCGTAGAGCCCGCGAGCGTGCCATCGAGCCGCCGCGCGGCCTGGCCGTCGGAGACGATGGGCGCGCCGCCGAGGGCGTAGGTGCCGGGCGGGCGGCCGGTGGCCGAGACGGCGTCCGTCACGAGCGCGACGTGCTCCCACCCCTTGGCGCGCAGCGCGACGTCGAGGGCCACGGGGTGCGCGTGCACGCCGTCGGCGATCAAACCCACGGTGAGACGATCGTCGGTGAGCGCGGCGCCGACGCTGCCCGGCTCGCGGTGCTGGAAGGCGCGCATGGCGTTGTAGAGGTGCGTGACGAAGGAGGCGCCCGCGTCGGCGCCGGCGACGAACTCCTCGAACGTCGCGTCGGTGTGACCCAGGCTGGCGACGACGCCGGCGTCCCGCAGGCGGCGAATGAGCGCGAGGGCGCCGGGGCGCTCGGGCGCGATCGTGACGATGCGGAGCACGTCGGCGGCGATCAGCTCGTCGAGGACGGAGGCGAGCGCGGTCGCGCCGCGCGCGACGGCCGCCGGATCGTGCGCGCCCACGCGCGCGGGCGAGAGCATCGGACCCTCGAGGTGCAGCCCCAGGCGCCGCGCGCCGCCCGCCGCTTCGGCGGCGCGCAGGGCGGCGGCCCCCGCCCGGTAGGCCTCGACCGCGCCGCTCACGAGCGTCGGCAGGAACGAGGTCACGCCCGTGGCCGGGAGGGCGGCCGCGAGCGCGGCGAGCGCCGTGGCGTCGGCGCCCACCTCGTGGCCGAAGGCGCCGTTGACCTGGAGGTCGATGAGGCCTGGCGAAACGTAATGCGCGCTCTTGACGGGCGTGGGAATGTTCGAGGCGAGGTCGCCCGTTCTGACCTCGACGATGCGACCGCCCGCGACGACGACGACCCCTTGCGTGATGCGGCCATCGAGCAGCAGGCGCCCGCGCACGCTGAAGACGTCGCCCGGCGCGCCGGGGGCGCTCGTCGTGTTGTCCGGCGGTCGCGATTCTGCTCTCATTCCGGCACCCGCCATCCTAACGGAGGTTCGATGAGGTTTCTGCTGTGGTCTGCGATTTCTGCCGCGACGCTCTCGCTGCCACTCCTGGCCGTGCTGTCCCGGCCCGTGGCGGCCGAGTCAAACGAAAAGTCCGGAGCGGCCTTCCCGTTTCCCGTTCACGAGCAGACGCCCGCGAACGGGCTGCGCGTCTTCGTGGTCGGGTACGACTCGCCGGGCCTCGTCGCCTACTACTCGATCGTGCGCACGGGCAGCCGCAACGAGGTCGAGCCGGGCAAGTCCGGCTTCGCGCACTTCTTCGAGCACATGATGTTTCACGGCACGGAGACCTACCCGCAGGACAAGTACAACGCCGAGATCAAGACTATGGGCGCCGACTCGAACGCGTTCACGTCCGACGATCTGACCGTGTATCACATCCTCGCGGGCAAGGCGGCGCTGCCGAAGATCGTCGAGATCGAGGCGGATCGCTTTCAGCACCTGACGTACAAGGAGCCCGAATTCCAGAAGGAGGCGCGGGCCGTGCTGGGTGAGTACAACAAGAACGCCTCGAACCCCGTCGAGAAGATGACCGAGGTGCTCTACGACAACGCCTACACGACGCACACCTACAAGCACACGACGATGGGTTTCGTGAAGGACATCGAGAACATGCCGAGCGAGATGGCGTACTCGCGCACGTTCTTCGACCGGTATTACCGCCCCGAGAGCGTCGTGCTGCTCGTCGTGGGCGACGCCGACCCCGCGGCGACGTTTGCCCTGGTCGAGAAGGCCTACGGCGCCTGGAAGCCGGGCGTGGCGCGGCCCGCCGTGCCGGCCGAGCCGCCGCAGACCAAGGAGAAGCGCGTCGATTTGAAGTGGCCCGGGCCGACGCTGCCGATGCTGCTCGCGGGCTATCACGTGCCGGCGTTCTCGACGACCAACGTCGATCTGCCCGCGCTCGACGTGCTGGCCGAGCTGCTCTTCGCGGAGCGCGCGCCGCTTTACAAGCGCCTCGTCATCAAGGAGCAGAAGGTGGAGACGATTTCGGGCTCGGCCGATCCGCATGTCGATCCGAACCTCTTCACCGTCCTGGCGCGTCTCAAGAGACCGCAGGACCTCGGCGCCGTCGAGAAGGCCATCGACGACGAGATCGCGCGCATCGCCAAGGAGGGCGTCGACGACAAGACGCTCGCCGGCGTCCTGTCGCACGTGAAGTATGGGTTCGCGGCCCAGCTTTCGACGGCCGACAAGGCGGCGACGACGGCCGCGATGTTCGTGGCCCTCACGGGCGACCTGGCGTCGATCAACGCGTACTTCGCGCTCTACGACAAGGTCACGCCCGCCGACGTCAAGCGCGTCGCGCAGAAGTACTTCGCGATCGCCAACCGCACGACCGTCACCTTGAGGGCGGCCAAATGAATGCCCTCGCCCGCAAGGTCGGAGTCGTCGTCACGGCGGCGTGCGCGGCGGGTCTCGGTGGGCGTCCCCCGCTCGCCGCCGAAACGGCCGGCGCGGCGCCGGCCAAGGCCGGCCGCGCGCCGGGGAAAGGACAACACGTGCGCACGGTCTTCTTGCCCTCGCCCGGAAACCCGCTCGTCGCGCTCCGCGTCTATTTCAAGCTCGGCTCCGTCGACGACCCGAAGGGCAAGGAGGGTCTCGCGGCGCTCACGGGCGACGTCGTCGGGCAGGGGGGCACGACGGCCCGCACGTACGCCGAGGTGCTCGACGCGCTCTATCCCCTCGCGGCCAGCATCCGCGTCACGGGCGACAAGGAGTCGCTCGTGTTCTCGGGCATGGTCCATCGCGACAACGTCGAGAAGTTCGCGGAGCTCCTCGCCGACCAAATCCTGACGCCGCGCTTCGCGGAGGATGATTTCACGCGCAACCGCCAAGACGCTCTCGACTACGTCACGAAGACGCTTCGCGGGACGGCCGACGAGGACCTCGGCAAGCAGGCCATGGCCACGGTGCTCTACCAGGGCCACCCCTACGGCACGCCCACGGCCGGCACGGTGGCGGGGCTGACGGACATCACGCTGGACGACGTCAAGGCCTTCCACGCCTCGCACTTTTCGCGCGATCGCCTCATCGTGGGTGTCGCGGGCGGCTACCCGGCGGGCTTCGCCGAGGCCTTCGCGAAGCGCTTCGAGGCGCTGCCCGCGAAGTCGCCGCCCCTGCCCGAGCTCCCGCCTCCGCCGAGGTACGACGCGCACCGCGTGCTCATCGTCGAGAAGGACGCGCGCGCGAACGCCATCTCGATCGGACGCCCCCTCGATCTCACGCGCAAGGACGCCGACTTCTACCCGCTCACCGTCGCGCGCAGCTACCTCGGCGAGCACCGCACCTTTAACGGCGTCCTCATGAACCACCTGCGCGGCGAGCGCGGCCTCAACTACGGCGACTACGCCTACATCGAGAACTTCATCCAGGACGGCTGGTCGACGTTCCCGCTCGCCAACATCGCGCGGCGGCAGCAACACTTCGAGATCTGGCTGCGCCCCGTGCCACCTCAGAACGCGCTCTTCGCGCTGCGCGCCGCTCTCTACGAGACCGACAAGCTCATCCGCGAGGGGATCCCGCAGGCGGGCTTCGAGGCGACGCGCACCTTTCTCACGAACTATTCGAACCTGTGGGCGCAGGACGTCTCGCGGCGTCTCGGCTTCGCCGTCGACGCCATCGTCACGGGCAAGGACGTCGTCAAGGAGCTGCAGGCCCGCCTCCCCAAGATGAAGAAGGCCGACGTCGATCGAGCGATCAACAAGCACTTGTCGCTCACGGGGCTGTCGATCGCGATCGTGACCGATAGGGCCCAGGCCGTCGCCGACAAGCTCGTCAGTGGAGAGCCGACCCCCATCGCGTACGACACCAAGGGCACGCCGCCCGAGATCGAGGCGCAAGACAAACTCATCGAGAAGCTCCCCCTGCCGGTCGCCAAGGCCAACGTGCGCGTCGTCCCCGTCGACCAGATGTTCGAGAAGGCGGAGTAGGGCGCGGCCTGAAAAGCCCGCCGAGCCCGTCTATGGAAGGTGGATAGAAACGATGCGCGCACGCTTCCAGCGCTGGGGAGGTCCAGCGGTCGCGATGCTCCTCGCGGCTTGTGGGTCGGGCCGGTCGGGCTCGGCTGCGCCCGATGGACCTTCAGACGCGTCGCCTCGAGACGCCGACGCGGCGGGCGCGCCGGACGTGCCGGCCGCGGCAGACGTGTCGGTCGCGCCCGACGCGCCCCCCGATCGCGCGCCGGACGCCGCCAACCAGGCGCCGCCAGCCGGTCCTTTCACCGAGTTCGACGTGCCGACGCCGGCGAGCTCGCCCTGGGGCATCACGCTCGGTCCCGACGGCGCGCTCTGGTTCACGGAGCTCGTCGCCGGCAAGATCGGCCGCATCACGGTCACGGGCGCCATCACCGAGTTCGCGATCCCCACGGCCATGAGCGACCCGTTCGCCATCACCGCCGGACCCGACGGCAACCTCTGGTTCACCGAGGAGTACGGCGGCAAGATCGGCCGCATCACACCCGCGGGCGCGTTGATGGAGTTCGACGTGCCCACGCCGCTGCCCAACCTCGAGGGCATCGCCGCAGGCCCCGACGGCAACCTCTGGTTCACCGAAGCGGACACCAACAAGATCGGCCGCATCACGCCCGCGGGCACGCCCTTGGAGTTCGCCATCGCGACGCCCCAGAGCTACCCGTCGTACATGGTCGCCGGTCCGGACGGGAACGTCTGGTTCACGGAGGCCTTCGGCAAGGTCGGG
>DASZFV010000019.1:0-18248 GCA_035939455.1 Polyangia bacterium | reverse complement strand
GCGCACGCCCGTCGTGTCGGGCGCCATGTCCGAGAGGACGACGTCGAAGGCCTTGAGCTCGCCGAGAAGCGCGTCGTCGGCCGTCTCGTAGATGTCGCCGCGCAACACGCGCGCGCCCGGCAGCGGCTGTTGCAGCGGGTCGCGATCGATGCCAACGACGGCGCCGTGCGGCCCGACGACGCCGAGCGCGTATTGCATCCACGAGCCGGGACGGCAGCCGAGATCGAGCACGCGATACCCCGGCCGCAGGAGGCGCAGGCGCTTGTCGATCTGCTCGAGCTTGTAGACGGACCGCGCCGCGAAGCCGGCCTCGCGCGCGCGCTTGAAGAACGCGTCGTGGCGGTGCCGGGGATCGCGGAGCTTGGACAGTGGGACGACCGGCTACTTTTTGGCCGCGGCCGGCGCGCCCTTCTTCGAGGCCTTCATCGGGTTCTTCGACTCGACCTCTTTGATCTGGCGCGGGACGACGTACTTCTTGACGTCCTTGACGCTGCCCTTGATGAGCACGAGGCCGTTCGCGCCGCCGGGGACGGCACCCTTGACGAGGACGAGATGCTTGTCGCCCAGCACCTGGACGATCACGAGGTCGGCCGAGGTGTTCTTGACGTTGCCCATGAGGCCCGACATGCGCTTGCCCTTGTGGACGCGCCCCGGCGTGAGGCGGCAGCCGATCGAGCCGCCGTGGCGGAAGAACTCGTGCGTGCCGTGCGTGTCCGAATCGCCCGCCATGCGGTGCTTCTTCATGACGCCCTGATAGCCCTTGCCCTTCGTCGTCCCGACGACGTCGACGACGTCACCGGCCTTGAAGATCTCCTCGGCACGCAGGACCTTGCCGACCTCGTACTTGTCGAGGTCCTTGGCCTCGAGCCGCACCTCGCGAAGGTGACGCATGGGCTTGTCGACGCCGGCCTTCTTGAAGTAGCCCGTCTCGGGGCGCGTCGCGAGGCGGACGGGAAGCTCCTCGAAGCCGAGCTGGACCGCCGAATAGCCGTGCTTGTCGGCGGTGCGTTTTCCGACGACAACACAGGGACCGACCGAGACCGCGGTGACGCCCAAGGCGCTGCCGTCCTCGTGAAACACCTGGGTCATTCCGATCTTGCGGCCGAGCAGGCCCATCTTGAGAGACATGAGGAACGGCTCCTTTGTGACGACGGCGCTAAAGTCGCGTGAAAGCGGGGGTTTATAATCCGGGCGCGGGCCGCTGTCAACGTCCCCCGTCGCCGGCCGGGGACGGAAAATCCGCCGCGCGGCCGCGCCGCCTGCTAAATGTCTCGGATGACGGTGAGGTCGGGGAGGGGCGGTCGGCCGCGGTCGGCCCGGGCCCTCTATGTCGCCTTCGCGGCCGTCTCAGTGGCCTTCGTGCTCTCCACGGCCATATCGGAGTACGCGGACGTGCGCATCCAGCACGCCGCGAATCAGATTACGGGGACGACCGCGCCGGCCGTCGAGCACCTCGCGACGCTGCGCGGAGAAATCCAATGGTATGTCCTGCTCGCCGACGACGTCGCCGATCGTGGCGTCGACGACGAGAGCCTACCGCTGTCCCCCGAGCTCGGGCACGCCCACGCCGCCGTCGACCGCGCCTGGACCGAGTACCGCCGTTTGCCGCTGCTCCCCGAGGAGAACGGGTTGGTCGCCGAGACGGGCGCCCTCAAGGCGGAGCTCGACGCCGCGGTGTCGCGGCTCGAGGGCCAGATGGCGGGAAAGGCGTGGTCGGAGGCGCGCAAGACCCTCGCCGCGGCCGTGCGTCCCGTCACCGAACGGCTCGACGAGGTCCTGATGCGGCTCATCCAGCGCCACGCGGAGCGCGGCGCGGCACTCGCGCGCGGTATCGAGCGGCTCGGCCGCGAGTCGATCGTGCGCGCCGTGGCGCTCGACACCATGAGCTTGCTCCTCGCGCTCATCACGGCCATTCTGCTGGCGCGCGTCTTGCGCCGCTACACGGCGCTCATCGAGCGGCGCGCCGAGGAGCTCGAGCTCTTCGCGGGGCGCGTCGCGCACGACGTGCTGGGGCCGCTCGGCGCGGCCGGCCTCGCGCTCGACGTCGCGGCGCGCGAGGCCGAGCCCGGCAGCCGCACGGCGCGGCTCCTCGCGTCAGGCCGCGCGGGGCTGCGGCGCGCGCGCACGATCGCCGACGCGCTCCTCGAGTTCGCGCGCGCGGGCGCGCAGCCCACGCCGGGCGCGCGCGCGGAGGTCGCCGAGGTCGTGCGCGCCGTCGTCGAGGAGGTCGAGCCCGAGGCCAAGCTGCGCGGCGTCGCCGTCGAGGTCGAGCTCGCGCCCCACCTCGCCGTGGCCTGCGGCCCGGGGATCCTCGCCTCCGTCGTGTCGAATCTGCTGCGCAACGCCGTCAAGTACGTCGGCGACGGCGCCGGCAAGCACGTGTTCGTGCGCGCGCGCGCCGCGGACCCGCACGTCCTCATCGAGATCGAGGACGACGGGCCAGGCCTTCCGGAGCGGCTCGGCGCGCAGGTCTTCCAGCCATACGTGCGTGGCCCCGGCTCGGGCAAGCCGGGCATCGGGCTCGGCCTCGCCACCGTCAAGAAGGTGACCGAGGCGCACGGCGGCCGCATCGACGTGCGCTCGTCGCCGGGCCTCGGATGTCGCTTCGGCGTCGAGCTTCCGGCCGCGGCCCCGGTGACGCCTGCGCCCTTGCCGTCCGACGCCAGGCTGGCTCGCGAGCCGCCGGCGCTCGTCAAGGAAGCCCGGAGAGAAGCCGGCGCCGAAACCGCCTCGGAAAAAGAACCGGTTGATCAGCCGCCTTAACGTTCCTAGGCTCGGGCGAATGGCGAAGCCAAGCCCGCGCGATACGCCGAGGCGGGCGCCATGACGGCCGCGCCCGTCGTGCCGTCGCGGCGCCCCATTCGCGTGCTGCCATCTGCGCTTGCGGATCAGATCGCGGCGGGCGAGGTCGTCGAGCGCCCGGCTTCGGTCGTCAAGGAGCTCGTCGAGAACGCGCTCGACGCGTGCGCGCGGCGCATCGACGTCGAGATCGAGGGCGGCGGACGCCGGCTCGTGCGCGTCGTCGACGACGGCTGGGGGCTGCCGCCCGACGACGCGCGCCTCGCCCTCAGGCGCCACGCGACGTCGAAGCTCTCGATGGCCGACGATCTGTGGGCGCTCTCGACGTTCGGGTTCCGCGGTGAGGCGCTGCCGTCGATCGCCGCCGTGTCGCGCCTGACGCTGCTCTCGCGGCCGCGCGAGGCCTTGGATGGCGGCGGCGCGGGGTTTCGCCTGGTCGTCGAGGCCGGCGTCGAGACCGACGCGCGCGAGGCCGGCGTGCCCGCGGGGACGCAGGTCGAGGTGCGCGACCTCTTCTTCAACACGCCGGCGCGCGCGAAGTTCCTCAAGTCGGAGAGCACTGAGGAGGCGAACATCTACGAGGCCGTCCTACGCCTCGGCATCGCGCACCCCGACGTCCACCTCCGCCTGCGCGTCAAGGGCGCCGTGCGGCTCGACCTGCCGCCGCATCGCGATCTCGCCGAGCGCGTGCGCGCGGCGTTGGCGCGCCGGGGCGCGGGCGCGCTGCACGAGGCGATGGGCGAAGAGGGAGGGTACCGCGTGCGCGCGTTCCTCGCCGATCCGGACGCCGCCACGACGACCGCGCGGAACACGTATCTCTTCGTCGGCGGCCGCGGGGACCGCGACCGAGTGAGCGGCCGCGGGGACCGCGACCGAGTGAGCGGCCGCGCCGTGCGCGATCGGTCGCTGCTCCACGCCGTCGCTCAGGCGTACGGGCCGCTGCTCGAGAAGGGGCGTTATCCGCTCGCGGCGCTGTTCCTGGAGGTGCCGGGCGGCGAGCTCGACGTCAATGTGCACCCGCAGAAGCTCGAGGTGCGCTTCGCGCGGCCGCAGGAGGTCTACGCGGCTGTGCGCCACGTGCTGGGCGCGGCCCTCGCGCGCGCGCCTTGGCTCGAGGGCGCCGGCGCGACGGCCGCTCGCGGTCAGCCGCTGCGCACGTTCACGCTGCCGCCCGGTCTGGGCGAGCGCCCCGCGGGCGGCGCGGGCTCCTGGACGCAGGTGGCGTCGACGCAGGCGGCGCTGCTCCTGCGCGCGGGCGACGCGGCGCCGAACGACTCGGTCGCGGGCGATGTGCGCGGCGGGGCCCCGCCAGCCGGCGTCGCGCGCGCGGGCGACGGCGCTGCCCGGTCGCTCGGCGTCGTCGACTCCGCGATGCCGTTCTTCGCCGGTCTCAACTACATCGGCCAGCTTCACCGCACCTACCTCGTGTGCGAGAGCCAAGGCGAGCTCATCCTCGTCGATCAGCACGCCGCCCATGAGCGCATCGCCTACGGGCGCCTCGTCGCGGCGCACGGCCGGCGCGAGGTGCGGCGCCAACGGCTCCTCTTTCCGTTGCCCATCGAGGTCGACGAGGCGGCGGCGGCCGTCGTCGAGGGCGCGGGGCAAGCCACGCTCGACGCGCTCGGGTTCGAGGTCGAGCGGACGGGCGCGCGCGCCGTGCGCGTGCGCGCCGTGCCGGAGATGCTCAAGGACGCCGACCCGAAGCCGCTCCTGCGCGACGTCCTCGGGCAGCTCGCCGAGGGTGTGCCCACGGCCGAGACGCTCGAGGGCATCGACCACGTGCTCGCGACGATGGCCTGTCACAGCGTCGTGCGCGCGGGCGACGTGCTAGGGCGCAGCGAGGCCGTGGGCCTCCTCGCGCAGCTCGACGGCGTCGACCTGCGTTCGCACTGTCCCCACGGCCGTCCGATCTTGCTGCGGCTGCCGCTCGGCGAGATCGAGCGGCGCTTGGGGCGCGTCTGAGCTCCGAGATGGCGTCGCCCTCGCGTCGGCGTTTCCTGGCCGTCCTTGGGCCCACGGCCTCGGGAAAGAGCGCCCTCGCGCTCGCCCTCGCGCGCCGGCTCGGCGGCGAGCTCGTGTGCTGCGACTCGCAGCAGGTCTACATCGGCATGGACGTTGGGACGGCCAAGCCGACGCGCGATGAGCGCGCCGAGATCGCGCACCACGTGCTCGACGTCGTCCGCCCCGACGAGGTGTTCCACGCGGCGCGGTGGGCCGCGCTCGCGCGGGCCGCCATCAACGACGTCGCGGCGCGCGGGCGACTGCCCATCGTCGTGGGCGGCACGGGCCTCTACTTCCGCGCGCTCAAGACGGGCTTCTTCGAGGCGCCGCCGCCCGACCCGATGATCCGCGCGCGCCACCGCGACGAGGCGGCGGCGCTCGGCGTCGAGGCCCTGCACGCGAGGCTCGCGGGCGTCGACGCCACCGCGGCGTCCGCCATAGGCCCCCGTGATCTGGTGCGTATCAGCCGCGCGCTCGAGATCTACGAGCAGACCGGCGTGCCCATCACGTCGCTGCGGCGCGAGGCCGCCTCGCCGGCCGACCTCGAGCCGTGCGCGCTCGTCCTCGACCCCTCGCTCGAAGAGCTGCGCCGCCGAATCGACGAGCGGGCGCGGCGCATGTTCGACTCGGGCTTCGAGGACGAGGTGCGCGCGTTGCGCGCGGTCGGCTACGGGCCCGCCTTGCGGCCGCTGCAGGCGCTCGGCTACCAGCAGGTGGGCGCGCTCCTCGACGGCGCGTGCACGCGCGCCGAGGCCCTCGCCGCGACGATCGCCGCGACGGTGGCCTACGCGCGGCGCCAGCGGACCTGGTTTCGCAAGGAGGCCTCGGCCGCGCGCTTCGAGGCCGCGCCGCCTGTCGCCGACCTCGCGGGCACGCTCGCCGCAGAGCTCGCATCGTGAGCGCCGCCGACTGCGTCTTCTGCGCCATCGTCGCCGGGACGCGCCCCGCGGACGTCGTGCTGCGCGAGGACCGCGTCGTCGCGTTCCTCGACGCCAAGCCGCTCTTCAAGGGCCACGTGCTCGTCGTGCCGCGCGCGCACGTCGCGACGCTGCCGGACCTGCCCGAGGCCGACCTGGCGCCGCTCTTCGGGGCCGTGGCCCGCGTGGCGCACGCCGTCGAAGTCGCCCTCAACGCGCACGGCAGCTTCGTTGCGCTCAACAACAAGGTCTCGCAGAGCGTGCCGCACCTGCACGTGCACGTCGTGCCGCGGCGCCGCAAGGACGGCCTGCGCGGCTTCTTCTGGCCGCGCGAGCCCTACGCGAGCGACGCGGAGCGTGAGGAGTTCGCGGCGCGCATCGCCGCTGCGCTAAGATAGCGCTCCCGTCATGCCCGAAAACACCGCCCGCGCCGCCGCTCCGGAGGTCCCCGCCCTCGACTTCGAGCGGCCCGTCGTCGAGCTCGAGCGCAAAATCGAGGAGCTCGTGCGCGTGAGCGGTGACGCGCCCGAGCTGCGCCCACAGATCCAGCTCCTCGAGGAGCGCGCGCGTGAGCTGCAGCAGGAGATCTTCGCGGATCTCACGCCCTGGCAGAAGGTCCAGCTCTCTCGCCACCCGGCGCGGCCCTACACGCAGGACTACGTCGATCGCTTGTTCCCAGGCTTCCTCGAGCTGCACGGCGATCGCCGCTTCGCCGACGACCCTGCCATCATCGCCGGCTTCGGCACGTTCGACGGCACGCCGGTGCTCGTCGTCGGCCACCAGAAGGGGCGCAGCACGAAAGAGAAGGTGCAGCGCAACTTCGGCCAGCCGAAGCCCGAGGGCTATCGCAAGGCGCTGCGGCTCATGGAGCTCGCGGCGCGCATGCGGCGGCCCATCATCTGCCTCATCGACACGCAAGGCGCGTACCCCGGCATCGACGCCGAGGAGCGCGGGCAGGCCGAGGCCATTGCCAAGAACCTGGAGATCATGGCGGGCCTGCCCGTGCCCATCGTGTGCGCCGTCATCGGCGAGGGCGGCTCGGGCGGCGCGCTCGCGCTCGGCGTCGCGAACCGCATCCTCATGCTCGAGTACTCGACCTACTCGGTGATCTCGCCCGAGGGGTGCGCGTCGATACTGTGGCGCGACGACAGCAAGAAGGCCGAGGCGGCCGAGGCCATGAAGATGACGGCTACCGACCTCGCGCGGCTGGGGGTCGTCGACGAGATCGTGCCCGAGGCGGCGGGCGGCGCGCACCGCGACCACGACGTCACGGCCGGGAACCTGGGCGACGCGCTCCGGCGTCATCTCGCGGCGCTGCTCGTCATGTCGTCCGAGACGCTGCGGGCCGATCGCTACGCCAAGTTCCGGCACCTGGGCGCGTTCGTCGAGTCGGGTGACAAGGGGCTCGACGTCAAGCCAAACGGGGGCGGCTAGGCCGCCTTGGCCGTGGGGACACCGGACGCCGCGGTGGCCGATGACGCGCTTCGGGCCGAGGCGCTGCGGCTCAACACCCGTTACGTCAGCGAAGTCGTGGTGGCGTGGGATCTCTGCCCCTGGGCGGCGAAAGCCTTCACCTCGGGCCAGGTCCGACAGCGCGTGAACGTCTCCGAGGTGGTCGCCCCCGAGGACGTGCTGCCATTCCTACACGAGCTCGAGGCCGCGCCCGAGGTCGCGATCGGCCTGCTGATCTTTCCGCGCCTTGTGACGCGCGCCGCGGCCTTCGACGCCTTCGCCGAACGCGTACGGCGCGCCGATCACGCGCGACGTCCCGGCGCCGTGACGTTGCCGCCCGCGCCGTCCTTTTTGATCGCCGCCTTTCACCCGGGCGCGCCCGAGACGTTCGCGACCCCGCCACAGCTGGTGTCGTTCGTGCGCCGCACGCCCGATCCGACGCTGCAGCTCGTCCGCACCTCGGTGGTCCGCCGCGCGACGGGCGACGACCCGCGCGTCTCCGACGAGGTCACGCGCCGGAACTTCGAGATCGTGCGCGCGCGTGGCGCCGCAGCGCTCGACGCCCTGCTGAGCGACCTGCGCCGCGACCGCGACGAGAGCTACGCGCGGCTCGGGGTGGTCTGACGGCTGCGGCCTCACCCGCGGACGCGTCTCCGGGACTGCGGCTCGGGCTCTCGCACGGCGGGAGCGTGGGGCGCTTCGTGCTCATCGGCCTGCTGGGTCGCTTCAAGGCCGACAACGTCATGCTCACGAAGGACGGCGTCGTCCAAACGCGCGAACGCGCATGATTCAACCGATGCTGATGCGGCCGAGCGGCCGGATCTGCGCCTCGGGCGCGAGTTCCTGGTACGAGAGCACGGCGAGGTCGGGGTGCTCGGGCTCGACGAGGCGGCGGACGTAGCGGCGGATCTCGGCGTTCGTGAGCAGCACGAAGGGCGGCGCTCCGGCGGCGCTCGCCTCGGGGCCGAGGACGCGGCTCACGGCGGCCATGATGTCGCGCGAGAGCTGGGGCTCGAGCGCGAGGTAGCTGCCCGTGGGCGTCTTGTGGATGGCGCCGCGGATCGCGTCCTCGATGAGGCCGTCGAGCATGTAGGCGGCGAGCACGCCGCCCGAGCGAGCGTGCTGGAACGTGATGGCGCGGCGAAGCGCCGCGCGCACGTGCTCGGCGAGCACGACGGGATCGCGCTCGTGTGGCGCCCACTCGGCGAGCGCGCCCAACACATCGCGCAGGTTGCGCAGCGAGATGCCCTCCTCGACGAGCCGCCGCAGCACGTCGGCGAGCAGCACGGGTGAGACGAGCTTGGGCACGACCTCGCGCACGAGCGCCGGGTGCGTGCGCTCGAGGCCGTCGAGCAGCGCCTGCGTCTCCTGCACGCCGACGAGCTCGTGGCCATAGCGGCGCATGAGGGCCAAGATCTCGTCGCCGAGACGCGCGCCCGCCGCGGCCCAGTCCGCGCGCGCGATCTCACCGCGGGCGAGCGGGACCTCGTTGAGACGGACGACGAACGCGCCATCCGCGAGCCCGTCGGCGCCCGCGCGCAGGCAGACGACGGGCAACGAGAGCCCGAGCTCCGCGAAGAGGCGCTCGCGCACGCGCGGCACGACCTCGCTCATGAAGACGCCCTTGCCCTTGGGGTCGGGCGAGCCGAGGGTCTCGGCGAGATCGCGGGAGAGCTCGACGGCGACGGGCGTCAGCACTGGCGAGGGCAGCGTCCCCTCGGCGTCGTCGGCGCCCGCCCCGTCCGACGCTCCGGCGGCGGTCTCGGAATTCGCGGCGTTTGCGGCCGCGGGCGCGCGCAGCAGGCGCCAAGCGACCGCGCCCATGGCGGCGGCCAAGGCCAGGAACGGCAACGCCGGCAGTCCGGGCACCATCGCGAGCAAGGCGAGCAGGCCCGCAGCGATCGCAAGCGCCTTCGGCTGCGCGAACACCTGGCGCGCGACCTCGCGGCCGAGGTGGCTCCCCCCGGCGCCGCTCTCCTGCTCCTCGGAGGCGACGCGGGTGACGATGATGCCGGCCGCGGTCGACACGAACAGTGCAGGGATCTGGGCGACGAGGCCCTCGCCGATCGTGAGCACGGTGTAGAGGCGCGCCGCGGCGCCGACGTCCATGCCGCGCTGGAGGACGCCGATGACGAGGCCGCCGACGACGTTGACGGCGAGCACGATGATGCCCGCTATGGCGTCGCCCTTGATGAACTTCATGGCGCCGTCCATCGCGCCGAAGAGCTGGGACTCGCGCGCGAGCGCGGCGCGGCGCGTGCGCGCCGTGCGGGCGTCGATGTGGCCGGCGCGCAGCTCGGCGTCGATCGACATCTGCTTGCCCGGCATGGCGTCGAGCGTGAAGCGCGCCGCGACCTCGGCGACGCGCTCGGCACCCTTGGAGATCACGATGAACTGCACCACCGTGAGGATCACGAAGATCACGGCGCCGACGACGAGGTTGCCCGCGACGACGAAGTTGCCGAAGGCGTGGATGACCTGGCCGGCGTCGGCGCGCAGGAGGATGAGGCGCGTCGCGGAGATCTCGAGCGCGAGGCGAAAGAGCGTCGTGAGCAACAGCAGCGTGGGGAAGGTCGCGATCTTGAGCGCCTCGCTCACGTAGAGCGACACGAGCAGGAGCGTGACGGCCGCCGCGATGTTCACTGACAGGAGCAGGTCGAGCAGCGGCGTCGGCAGCGGCACGATCATCATGGCGACGATCGCGACGACGACTCCGGCCAGGAGGAGGTCCGCGTGCCGCACGAGCGCCGCCCGCGGATCTCTCGACGTCACCTGCCGTTCCCCAGCCACGCGCTCGGCATAAACCCACGCCGCAGCGCCGTCAAGCGCGGGGCTCAGACCATCCAGCGCGGCAGTCGCTCGCGCAGCGCCTGGTCGAAGCCGAGGACGCGGCCGGGAGGCGCGACGACGAACAGCAGGAAGATCGCGCCCATGAGCAGGGCGTTGCCCGGTGGGACGGGGCCCTGGCCGGCGCCGAAGGCGAAAGCGAAGAGCATCGCCGCGCCCAGGAAGGCCGACAAGCGCGTCAGCAGGCCGAGCACCATCGAGGTGCCGATGACGAGCTCGCCCGCCGTGACGAGGGTGCCGAAGATTTTCGGGTGCGCGCGCGCCGTTTTGATTACGGGCAGGAAGAACGCATAGGTCTTGTGCGCGTCCATCCAGCCGTCGAGGGTGTGCAAGATGGGCGTGCCGTGCAGCCAGTCGCCCTGGAACTTGCTCCAGCCCTCGAGCACGAGGATGAGCCCGCAGAACAACCGCAGCGGCACGAGATAGGCGAGCGGGATGCGCTCGTTCATGCGCGGCACACTAGCATGTTCGACATGTTAACGTGCGCGGCGTGACGGAGACGAAGCGCCCCACGAGCACCGCCGCCGAGGAGATCCTCGGCCTCTACTTCCCCGTGCTCGACCACGGCTTCGTGTCGCTGGTCGACTACATGGGCACCGACGAGTGCATCGAGCGCGCCGCGCGCGTCAGCTACGGCTACGGCACGCGCAAGCAGAGCCTCACGCGCGGCCTCCTGCGCTATCTGCGCCGCCACAAGCACACGACGCCGAGCGAGATGGTGGAGCTCAAGTTCCATTGCTGCATGCCCATCTTCATCGCGCGCCAGTGGATCCGCCACCGGACGGCCAACGTCAACGAGTACTCGGGGCGCTACTCGCTCATCCCGATGCTCTTCTATACGCCTGACGCCGCCCAGCTCCAGACGCAAAGCCGCCAGAACAACCAAGGGCGCAGCGGGCAGGCGGTCGCGGACGACGTGCACGCGGAGGCCGTGCGCCGCTGGACGGAGATCCGGCGCGCCAGCACCGAGACCTACGAATGGATGACGGTCGGCGAGATCGCGCGCGAGCTCGCGCGCATCGACCTGCCGCTGTCGACGTACACGCAGTGGTACTGGAAGATCGATCTGCACAACCTCCTGCACTTCCTGACCCTGCGCGTGGACCCCCACGCGCAGTGGGAGATCCAGGAGTTCGGGCGCGTCATGGCCGGCATGCTCAAGCGTGTCGCGCCGTTGTCGTACGAGGCGTGGATCGACTACGACGTCTGCGGCGCGCACGTGTCGCGCATGGAGCTCGACGCCATCCGCTCACTCATCGCCGTCGACGGCGGGGGCGTGCGCGCTCCCGGAGGCGCGCTCGCCAAGGAGGCGCTCGCCGAGCGCGGCCTCTCGAGGCGCGAGATCGAGGAGCTGCTCGTCAAGCTGGCGCCGGCGCGCGCCGTGCCCGACTTCGAGCTCGACGTCGCGAGCGCCAAGCCCGCCGAGCACTTCGCGGCGCGCTTCGCGGACGCCGTGCCCAAGGCCGATCGGGCGTCGGCGTCGCCCGCGCCGTCGGACGGACCGTGAGGCCCGTCGGGCGGCGGCCCCTCGGCCGGCCCTAGCTTTTCGCTCAGCTAAACGGGTTGTGCAGCGAGACGCCGAGGCCGGCGAACTCGCGCACGTTGCGGGTTACGAGGACGAGCCCGTGGTGCGCAGCCGTCGCGACGATGAGCATGTCGGCCTGCGGTCGCATGCGGCGGCGCGCGGCGAGCTGGCCGCGCAACGTGCCGGCGAGGCGCGCGATGGGCGCCGTCACGTCGAGGAGCTCGCAGTGGCGCGCCACGAAGTCGTCGAGCCAGGCGCGCAGGGCCGGGGAGCGGCGCCGCGCGAGGCTGGCGGCGAGCTCCTCGAGCGTGATGACGGAGAGCGCGATCCGATACGTCGCGGCGGCCCAGGCGGCGACGCCGACGTTCGGCTGCGGGGCGGAGAGATTTCCGAGGACAGGCGTGTCGACGAGCGATTCCGTGCTCATTCGCTCACCGGCGCCGATCGAGCCCGCGGGGGTTACGGCGGCGCGGGAGGGCGAGCGGACCCGTCACGACCCCGCGGAGCCTCACGAACGCGTCGGCGAGCGTCTCGCGCTGGCGCTCGGCGCGGCGCGCGTCGAACGCGATGAAGTCGCGCGGCGCGACGACGACGGCGGTCGGTTCGTTGTGTCGAAAAATCGCCTGGGGCGCGTGCGCCGCCGCCGCGAAGACCTCGGGCAAGTTTGCGCGCGCCGCGGCAACCGACCACCGCCGCGTTCGCCTTGGGAGCGGGAGCGTCATTCTGTACATAATGGCAAAAGGGTGTGTACATATCAACAATCCGCGACGGCTGCGGTAGGCTCGCCCGTCGTGTCCGAAGAAAGCTCCGCCGAGGTCTCGCCCGAGGAGGTCTCCGTCGAAATCCCTCTCGAGGAGGAGCGACACCTCGCGCGAGTCCTGCAGAGCCTGGCCGCCTACGTCGGGGCCTTGCCCCGGCCCGGCGAGGCGCGCCAGGTGACCTCGCGGGAGGCCGCGGCGGCCAACGCGGCCGCGCGGCGGGCGTACGACGAGGAGCTCGTGTCTCTGCGCGACGAGATCGGCGAGGCCCGCCTCGAGGACGTGCCGGCCCTCGTCGCCCAGATGGAACGGCTCCAAATGGTAGGTATGACGCGCGCCGATCTGCAGACGATGCTCGTCGATCCCGCGGCGCCCTATTTCGGGCACATGCGGCTGCGCGAGCAGCTGCGCGGTCGCGTCGTCGAGCGCGACGTTTTCATCGGCCGCGCCACGTACGTCGATGCGAGGAGCCGCGTCAACATCGTCGATTGGCGGCACGCGCCCGTGAGCAAGCTCTTCTACCGCTACGCGGAGGGAAGCGACTACGAGGAGACCTTCGGCGACCGCGAGGTCGAGGGCGAGGTCGTGGCGCGCCGAACGCTCACGATCGAGGACGGCGTGCTCGTGCGCGTTGCGAGCCCGCATGGCGTCTGGGTGCGCGCCGGGGGGGCCCGAGACGGCGCCTGGGTGTCGCGGGATGTCCCCGTCCACGCGCTCGCGGGCGGCGAGCACACGGGCGCGCGGCCCGGCCACGCCGCGCCCAAGCGCGGCGTGCTCGGCGCCGGCACGACGGGGACGCAGGCGCTCGATCGGCACCTCCCCGAGATCGCGGCGCTCATCGACCCGCGCCAGTTCGACCTCATCACGGCGTACGGGTCGGGCGTCGTCGTCATCCAGGGCGGCGCGGGCAGCGGCAAGACGACCGTCGGCCTGCACCGACTCGCCCACCTCGCCTACGCGCACCCGAGCCAGTACCCGCCGTCGCGGCTCCTCGTCGTGACATACGGCGCGGCGCTGGCCGCCTACATCGGCGAGGTGCTGCCGTCGCTCGGCGTCTCGGGTGTCCGCGTGCTGACCTTCGCGGCCTGGGCCGAGCGCGAGCTGCGCGCCTCCATCCCGTGGCTGCGCGCCGAGATCGTCGACGACGCTGCGCCGGCCGTGACGCGCGTCAAGAGCCACCCCGCGCTCCTGCACGAGCTCGAGCGGCTCTCGGCGGCCTACGGGGGCAAGCGCGGCTCGCGCGGCGTCGTCGAGCTCTGGGCCGATCTGCTCACCGACCGGATGCGCCTCCTCGCGCTCCTGCGCGACGCCGAGGAGATGCCGATCTCGGAGCGAGACATCGTCGACGCGCACCGAATCATGGTCGATCGCGTCGCCGCGATCGTCGCGCGTGACCCGCGCGATCGGCCGCCCGAGCCCAAGCCCGAGAAGAAGAAGGCGCAGGGCGGTCCGTCACGAACCAACGAGGCGTCCAGGGAGGAGCTCGCCGAAACGGGTGTTCATAAGCCCAGCGAGCGCACCGTCGACGCCGACCTGCCCGAGCACGTGCGTCGCGTCGAGGGCGCGCTCGGCGACGAGAACGACGACGACGTGCGCGGCGACACGGGCATCGACGGCCTCGCGACCGAGGACGACCGGCCGCTGCTCGATCTCGACGACGCCGCGATCTTGCTGCGGGCGCACGAGCTCCTCTGCGGCGTCAAGCAGCCGCTCGCGCACGTCTTCGTCGACGAGGCGCAGGATCTTTCACCGATGAAGCTGTCGGTGCTCATCGGGCGCACGGCGAAGCCACAAGGTGGGGCCGGCAAGCGCTCCTCACCCTCGATCACCTTGGCGGGCGACACCTCGCAGCGGCTCTTCCTCGACAACGGCTTCGGGGACTGGCGCGGCGTGCTCGGTCACGTCGCTCTCTCGCACGTGGCAATCGAGCCGCTGCGCATCGCGTACCGTTCGACGCGCGAGATCCTCGCCCTCGCGCGCGAGGCCATGGGCCCGCTCGCCGACGAGCTGCCGCCCGAGGCGCCGCGATCGGGCGCGCCCGTCGAGGCCTTTCGCTTCCCTGCCGCGGGTGCGGCCGTGGCGTTCCTGGGCGAGGCGCTGCGCGACCTACACGCGCGCGAGCCGCGTGCGACGGTCGCGCTGCTGGCCCGCCACCCCGAGCAAGCCGACCGTTACTTCGAGGGCCTGCGCCGCGCCGAGGTTCCCGCGCTGCGCCGCGTGCGCGCCCAGGAGTTCTCGTTCCGGCCCGGAGTCGAGGTGACGGACGTGCGGCAGGTCAAGGGTCTCGAGTTCGACTATGTCGTCATGCTCGACGCCAACGCCTCGAGCTACGGCCGGGACGACGAGTCGCGCCACCTCTTCCACATCGGCGTCACACGCGCCGCCCACCAGCTCTGGCTGGTTGCGACGGGCACGCCCAGCCCGCTTTTCCCGAAGGAGCTCCTGCGGGACTGAGCCCGCGCCTCAGGGCGCGAAGGTGCCGGGCGCGTCGGGCTCGTGCCATCTGCGCGTCAGATCGAGCCACATCGCGAGCCCGCTGTACGGCGAATATGGCCGGTACCGCCGCGCGATCGCGGCGTCGAGTCCAGCCTTGGGCGTCCGGGGGTAGAGCTTGCGGTAGCGGGCGCGGCACCAGGAGTCGAGGCCGAGGCGATCGCTGTGGCCGAGTAGGCGCATGAGGTTGTCCGCGGCGTACGGGCCGATGCCCACGATTGACCGCAGGCGCGCGTAGGCGGCCTCCGCGGGAAGCGCGCCACTGCGGAGGGGCTCGAGCTCGAGCTCGCCGCGCGCGACGCGCGTCGCGAGCGCCTTGAGATAGGGCGCCCGGTAGCCGGCGCGCGCCACGTCGCGGAAGAAGGCCAGCGGCTTGCGGGCGAGCGCCTCGGCCGTCGGGAAGGCGCGCGCGCCGCCGGGGCCCGGCGCGCCGGCCTTCTCGACGAGGCGGCCGACCATGACGCGCGTGAGGCCCCACGAACAGTTCGTCGTGCAGAGCATCTTCGTGACGTCCTCGAACACCGTGGGCGCGCGCATGAGCCGACCGCCGCCCGCGTCGACGCACGCGACGAGCGCGGGCGCGCGCGCGAGCGCGGCGCGCACGGGGGCGAGGTCGTGGTCGAGGCGCAGCACGGTGCGCACGACGTCCGCGGCCGCGCGTTGCGCCTTCGCGCCGCGAGCGGACACCGAGGCGACGAGGCCCCGGCCTCCCACCGCGCGCACCATGACGCTCACGACGTCCGCGGCCGCTTGGTACGCGAAGCGCAACGTACCGGCCTCCCGATCATAGGCGAACGGCGGCAGATCGAACCAGCCGTGGCTGCGCACCGTTCGGTCGAACGCGAAGTCCGATGGCGTCGGAATCTGGATCTCGCGCATGGCCGACCTAAGATTACAGGCAACGCCATGCCGAAGAATACGCAGCGGTCGATCGCCCTCTCGGGGTGCGCCGCGTGCGCTGCCGTGTTCCTGCTGGGCTTCGGCGTCGTGCGCGCGGTGGCCGGCGATTTCGGTCCGCCTGCGCCGGCGGCAGAAGGCGACGCGAACGCGCCCAGCAAGACCTGCCTCGCGAGCCTGCGCGAGCGCGGCGTCGACTTCGTCGAGTGGACCACGAGGGGCGTGCGCACGCCCATTCGCCTCGTCGGCAGCAACCTCGGGCCGCTGCGCCTCGTGATCCTCGAGCGCAAGCCCGGCGGTGTCATGCCGGTCATGGACTGCGAGCTCGGGCGCGCGCTGCTCGACGCGACCGGCGTCTTCCAGATGGCCGGCGTGCGCGACCTCTTCTTCTCGGGCATTTACGAGTACCGGCCGCGGCGCCACTCGAAGAAGCTCTCGGAGCACGCGCACGGCCTCGCCATCGACGTGCACCAGTTCGGGACCACCGACGGGCGCGTGTTCGACGTCGAGCGCGACTTCGAGGCCGGCGTGGGCGATTGGGCCAAGCGCGACGAGGTCGCGTGCGTCGGCGCGCCAGTGCGCGCGGAGGGCCGCACGTTGCGCGAGCTCGCCTGCGCGCTGCATGTGAGCAGCGCCTTTCGGGAGATCATCACGGCCGACGACAACAGCGACCACGAAAACCACTTCCACATCGAGGCGTTCCCCGACTCCCTCGCGCGCACGAAGTCGATCCTCTCGCACCGCGAGCCGACAAACGACGACTGACGGGTAGGACGCCTTGCCCTGTGTGGATACTGCGCGCCACTGACCTCTTCGCAAGGAGACGGTCGATCGAGTCGGGTGTCGAGGCCGAAATATGAGTCGGCCACCGTCGCGGGCTTAAAAGCTAAGCTTAGGACCTAGATCGTCACGAGCTCGCGGACGACAAAGTTGCCGTCCTTGTCGACGCCGAGGCGGCCGCCGATGTGGTCGCGGTCGTGCCCCCAGAGCAGCAGCCAGTTTTCCTCGACGGCGCGGCGGAATAGGGCGCGCTTGGTCTCGACGGTGCGCGCCGGATCGAGGTCATAGGCCATGACCCAGGGCAGGCGCGTGTGCACGGCCGTGGGCGCGACGTCGCCCAGGAAGAGGGCTTTTGGAGCGCCCGGTTCGTTCGCGCCGATGAGCACCGACTGGTGACCGCGCGTGTGCCCGGGCGTGGGGACGACGCGCACGCCCGGGGCGAGCTCGGTCTCGCCGTCGACGATCTGCAAGAGGTCAGCCTCGCCGAGCGGGCCGATGTTCTCGCCGAGGTAGCTCGCGCGGTTGCGCTCGTGCGGGTGGGTGGCGTCCTCCCACTCGAGCTTTTGCACGACGTGCCTGGCCCGCTTGAAAACGGGCTCGAGCTTGCCGCCCGCAGTGCGGCGCGTCGTGCCGCCGCTGTGGTCGAAGTGCATGTGGGTCATCACGACCGCATCGATCGACTCGGGCTCGACGCCCACCTCGCGGAGCGCGTCGCCGATCGAGCGGTCGTGGTCGATGCCGTAGATGTCCTTGAGCTTGGACGGGAACTTGTCGCCGTTGCCGGTCTCGACCAGGATGCGCCGCGCGCCCGCGCCCGCGCCGACCTCGATGAGCAGGCACCGCGTCGCGTACTCGCAGCGGTTGTTCGCGTCGCACGAGACCAGCTTCGACCACAGGGTCTTCGGCACGACCCCGTGCATGGCGCCGCCGTCGAGGCGGAAGTTGCCGCCGTTGAGCATGGTGAGCCGGGCGTCGCCGAGCGTCAGCATGGCGCTATCATGTCACGGCGCAGCGGGCGCGGCAGGTCCGGGAGCGGAGACGCCGACCGGCGGGGCCGTCGCCTCGGGCGCCGCCGTCGCGGGCGCCGTCGCCGCCGGCGCGGCAGCCGCCGGCGCGGCGGCCGCCGGCTCCGGCGCCGCCGCGGGCAGCGCGGGGACGGGTACCGTCGCGGGTAAGTTGCCCGCGGATGCCTTCGCGGCAGCGACCGACGCGACCACCTGTCCCTTCGGTTTGTGGACGAGGAGCCAGTCGGCGACGCGGGCCACGTCGCCGAAGCGCGTGAGCTTGCCCTCGTTCGACAAGAACGACATGAAGTAGAGGCGCCCGTCGATCCTCGTGGCGACGACGAGGCAGTAGCGCGCGACGTCGTTGTAGCCTGTCTTGCCCGCGAGCACCTGGATGGTGCCGCGCGAGGCGGCGTGGTCCGTGTTGATGTACTTGATGGGTGGCTTGCCCACCGGGTGCGCGTCGTACTCCACCCGCTGCGTGATCGGCCCGAGCACCGGGTGTTCCATCACGGCGCGGAGCATCTTGATCGTCTCGCGCGGCGTCGAGACGTTGTTGGGCGAGAGCCCCGTCGGCTCGAAGAAGCGCGTGCTCTTGAGGCCGAGCGCGCGCGCCCTGGCGTTCATCGCCGAGGTGAGCTGCGAAGGCGAGAGCTTCACCGAGCGCCCGAGCGCCGGGATCGCGCGGTTGTCGGAGCCCATGAGCGCGGCGTGCAGCAGGTCGCGGTTCGACAGCGTCATGCCGTCGAGGAGGCGCGAGCGCGCGCCGCCCTTC
>DASZFV010000018.1:0-17215 GCA_035939455.1 Polyangia bacterium | reverse complement strand
TTGAAGAAGCCCGAGATCGTCTCGACAGCCATGCGGCTCGCGACCTCGCCCGAGGCGTGGCCGCCCATGCCGTCCGCGACGATCGCGAGGCGCTCGCTCTCGGGCAGGTAGAAGGAGTCCTCGTTGTGGGCGCGCTTCATGCCCACGTTCGAGTCTCCCGCAAATCTCACCCGCATGCCGTCGAGAGGGAACGAAGAGCTCATCGGGCCGCCTTCATCGTATCTCCGGGCGGCGCCGAGAGCAATGCGGGCGTTTGCGCGCCGATCTCCGCCTGTGGGCGCACGAACTGGACGCGCGGGCCCACCGACAGTCGCAGCGTCGGCGCCGAGGTGCGATAGAGATCGCCGTCGATCGTGTAGGACATTTCCCCGCTTCCCCCGCTCGGCGTGATGTCGAGCGTCGACGCGACGGCGCTGAAGGCGCGCGACGGCGCGATGCCGCGCCCCACGAACACGGCGCGGAGGTCGAAGGCGAGCGCGAGAGGGGGGGCATGGATGGCGAGCACTCCGAACCGCTCCGGATCATCGTCGGCGCGGTGGTTGAGCTTGAAGCCGAGGCCGACCTCCGTCACGGTCGCGGCGTTCACGCCGACGAAGCGCGTGCGCGGCAGGAGCGCGCCATCGACGCGCACCTCGCCCTCGAAGCGGCGGAAGATGCGGCGCACGAAGGGGCCCCCCACGAACGCGGAGAGAAACGTGCGCGTCAGCAGCCAGAGCGCGCGCCGGGGACCGTAGGCGTCGTCGGTGTAGTACTCGCCGAGAAAATTGGCCGCGATGCCGTTGCCGAAGATGAATCCCAGGTGGTCGCCGACGCGCAGGCAGCGCCGCTGAATGAGGGCGGGTCGCCGCCCGGCCCGCGCCGCCTCGGCGAGGCTGCGCAGGAATGGAATGGGCTTTGCGCCGATGTGGAGCGACGAGGCGACGACGTTCATGGTGCCGCCCGGCAGCAAGGCCAGCGGGGGGAGCGGGGTGTCGCCGAAGGCGGCGGACAGGGCCGTCACGACCTTGTGCAGCGTGCCGTCGCCGCCGTGCACGGCGACGACGTCGGGCGGCGCGGCGCGCAGCGCCGCCGCGGTCACGTTCAGCTCTTCGAGGCTCGCGGGCGCCAGCACGCGGCCCGTCTCGCCCAGCACGGCCGCGAAGTCGCGCGCCAGGCCCGGGTTGCGCCGGTTCGCGCGCGAGCGTGGGTTCACGAAGACGGCGAGCCCGCCCCGTCGAGCGCCGGTCACCGCGTCAGCCCTCGGCACCCAGGTCTTCGCTGCTCTGGTCCGTGTCCGCGTCGCCGTCGTCTGTCGCGTTCGCCGTCCTCATTTTGGGATACCAGCGCTCGAAGACCTCGACGATCTGCCGGGCCTGGCTTTCGTTCGAGATGTTGAGCGACGATTGCTTGCGATAGGAGCCCTTCCATTTCTTGAAGCGCACGATCGCCATCTTGGGCGCCCGATAGGTGCCGGCGTCGCGGTCGAGCTCTTGATAAAGGAACATGACGGTCGCCCACCCGCCGCGCGCGAGGATGACCCGATCGAGCTGCTTGCGAACGAGGACACCTTCGTCCTCATAGTCGTAGGTCAGCTCGTCGAGCGCGTCGGACATCTGTCAGCCGAGCTGGGCGTCGATGGCGTCGCGGTCCTCGGGCGCGAGGTCGACGAACTCGACGCCCATGCCCGCGATGCGCTCTCGCGCCTCGCCGATGTCGCGCGCCGTGCGCACGACGCGCCCGCGCGCGCGGATGGGGCGACCGTCCGGCAGCGAGAACTGGAGCAGCAACAGCTCGCCCACCTCGAAGAGGATGTCGGAGCGCAAGAAGGCGCCACCGCCCGAGACGTCCGCCGAGTCGAAGCGGATGCCGGTGCGCGCCTTGCTCGCGGCGTCGCTCACGAGCACGGGGAGGACCAGCGAGCTTCGCGTGTGTCTGCGTGTGTCGCGCCGGATGGGGCTGCGGCTCACGGCCGCAGCTCCACCGTGGCGGCGGAGCGGACCTCGACGGAGATGCGCGCTCCGGCGGCGCTGAGGGACGGCCGCAGGCTGGCGCGGTGCGCGAGCTCGATCGAGGCCGAGAAGGGCGCGCCGCTCGGGCCGCCCATGGCGCGCGCGAGCTGCGCGATGAACGCGCGCGGGATCGTGACGACCGCCTCGGCGGGCGCGTTCGCAGGAATGGCGCAGGCCGCCGCGATCGTCGCGCCGAAGGGGCGCAGCTCGATGCGGCCGCCGGCGCCTCCCGCGACGGTCACGGCCAGCCCGTCCTGCGCGTCGAGGCGGGGCGCGGGCGCGCTCGCGTCGACGGGGGCGCCGTTGAACGCGATGAGCCGCGGCGCCGCGGGCACGGCCAGGTTCGCGACCGGGAGCTCCGAGTCCGCCGTGAACAGCGTGACGTGGTCGGGGAGCGTCGCCAGCGCGTGCGGCCCCGTCTCGGCGACGACGCCGCCGACGACGGTCGCGACATCAGGGTAGAGGCGCGGGAAGGGGCGCAGCAACGTCGCCGCGGCCGGGAGCCCCTCGCCGCCCAGGCCGACGCCGATCCCCGTGAGCTCCTGAAGCTCGATCGAGCCGCCGCGGATCATGAGCGCCGTCGTCGCGAGATCGATGTCCCGCAGCGCGCAGCCCTGCTCGGGCGCGGCCGCCGCCAGCGGATCGACGATGCCGAGCACGTCGGGGCGCCACTCGACCGCCGGGGCGCCGCCCGAGAGCGTGGCCGTCGTCGTGGCGCGGAACGCCAAAACCTGAACCGTGGGGGTGCGGCCGCCGCTCACGTCGAAGCGGATCGAGACCTCGGCCGACTGGGTGCTCGGGGCCGCCTGGGCGTCGATCGTGCGCGGGACTTCGCCGCACGACGCCAGCGCCACGGCGCACGCGCACGCGCCCGCGGCACGCGCGAAGCGTCGAAGACGACGTGGATTCGAAAAGCTGAAGGACGACATCCGAGCCCGTGGCGAAAGACCCCACACTATAGCCGGGTCCGGTGTTTCTAGCCAGATTCTGGGTGGACGGCCGCCGCGGTGCGCTGCCGCCTTCTCCCCTTCGGCTGTGATATGAAACAAGGGCCTTCATGTCACACGGATCGCCGCCCGGAGCGCCACCCGGCTCCCGAATCCGCCCGGAAGAGGTGCGCGAGATCGCAACACTTTCGCGCCTTCGGCTCAGCGACGAGGAGGTCGCGAACCTCACCCAGGATCTCGACTCGATCCTGGGCTACGTCGCCGAGCTGGCGGCGCTCGACACGGCCTCCGTCGAGCCCATGACGCACGCCGTGCCCTTCGATTGTCCGCTCCGTTCCGACGAGGTCCGACCGTCGCTGTCACTCGAGGAGGCGCTGGCGAACGCGCCGCGCCGCGAGGCGAGCTTCTTCCAGGTCCCGCGGATCGTGCCGGGCCCGGCCGGCGCCGTGGCCGAGGACGAGCCGTGACCGACCCGGCCTTCGACCCCAAGGGTGCGACGATCGCGGCCATCGCGACGGGCGTGCGCGGCGGCAAGCTGCGCGCCCGCGCCGTCGCCGAGGCCTACGTCGCGCGCATCTCGCGCGAGGACGCGGCGCTCGGATGTTATGTGCGCGTCGACGCCGAGGGCGCGCGCCGCGCGGCCGACGCCGTCGACGCGGCCGTCAAGGCGGGGCGCGATCCCGGACCGCTCGCGGGCGTGCCCCTCGGCATCAAGGACATCTTCTGCACGAAGGGCGTCGAGACGACGTGCGCCTCGAAGATCCTGCGCGGCTTCATTCCGCCCTACGAGTCGACCGTGACGTCTCGGCTCGCGGGAGCGGGCGCCGTCTCGCTCGGCAAGCTCAACATGGACGAGTTCGCCATGGGCTCGTCGAACGAGAACAGCGCCGTGGGGCCCGTCAAGAACCCCTGGTCGCTCGCCCACGTGCCCGGGGGCTCGTCGGGCGGCTCGGCGGCGGCCGTCGCGGCGTCCCTGTGCGCGGGCGCCACGGGCACCGACACGGGCGGCTCGATTCGCCAGCCGGCTGCGCTCTGCGGCGTCGTCGGCATCAAGCCGACCTACGGGCGCGTCTCGCGCTACGGCGTCATCGCCTTCGCGTCGTCGCTCGACCACCCCGGTCCGTTCGCGCGCACCGTCGAGGACGCCGCCGTGTTGCTCGAGGTCATGGCGGGCGCCGACCCGCTCGACGCGACGAGCGTGCCGCAGCCCGTGGGTGCCTACGCCCAGGCCGCGCGCGCGGGACGCGAGGGTCTCGGGGGCGTGCGCGTCGGCGTGCCCGACGAGTACTTCGCCGCGGGGCTGGACGGCGAGGTCGAGGCGGCCGTGCGGGCGGCGCTCGACGAGCTCGGGCGCGCGGGCGCGAAGCTCGTGCCCGTCTCGCTGCCGCACACGAAGTACGCCATCGCGACCTACTACCTCGTTTGCACGGCCGAGGCCTCGTCGAACCTCGCGCGCTACGACGGCGTCAAGTACGGGCAGCGCGCCGCCGACGCGCGCTCGCTCGACGAGCTCTACGGACGCACGCGCGGCGAGGGCTTCGGCCGCGAGCCCAAGCGGCGCATCATGCTCGGAACGTACGTCCTGCGCGCCGGCTACTACGAGGCGTACTACGGCAAGGCGCTGCGCGCGCGCCGCAAGATCGCCGACGATTTTTCGGCGGCATTCACGAAGTGCGACGTGCTCGTCACGGCGACCTCCCCGGTGCCGGCCTTCCGCTTCGGGGAGCGCATGGGCGATCCCCTGCAGATGTACCTGGCCGACGTGCTCACCGTGGCGCCGAACCTGGCCGGCATTCCGGCGCTCGCGCAGCCGTGCGGGTTCACTTCGAACGGCCTGCCGATTGGGCTTCAGATCATGGGGCCGCCGCTCGGCGAGGAGGCCTGCTTTCGCGTCGCGGGCGCGTACGAGGCCCGCACCGAATGGCATCTTCGACGTCCGTCGGACGTTGGAGCTCCGTCATGAGCGACCCAGTCGTTGGCATGAGCGACCCAGCCGTTGGCAAGTACGAGGTCGTCATCGGGCTCGAGGTGCACGTGCAGCTCGCGACGAGGTCGAAGGTGTTCTCGTGGTCGTCGGCGGCCTTCGGCGCCGAGCCCAACACACACACCGATCCCGTGTGTCTGGGCATGCCGGGCACGCTGCCGGTGCTCAACGGCGCGGCCGTCGAGGCCGCCGTGCGCCTCGGTCTCGCGGCGGGGTGCACGATCCGCCGACGCTGCCGCTTCTCGCGCAAGCACTACTTCTACCCGGACCTGCCCAAGGGCTATCAGATTTCGCAGTTCGACGAGCCCGTCTGCGAGGGCGGCACGATCAAGTTCCGCCTGCGCGGCGAGGCCCACAGCGTGCGCCTCACGCGCATCCACATGGAGGAGGACGCCGGCAAGAACTTGCACGCCGCCGCGGGCGTCAGCTTCGTCGATTACAACCGCGCGGGCGTTCCGTTGTGCGAGATCGTGAGCGAGCCGGACGTGCGCTCCGCCGAGGAGGCCGCCGAATACGTGCGCGCCATCCGCGCGCTCGTGCGCTACCTCGGCATCGGCGACGGCAACATGGAGGAGGGGTCGCTGCGCTGTGACGCCAACGTCTCGCTGCGGCTGCACGGCGCCAAGGCGCTCGGCACGAAGGCCGAGATCAAGAACATGAACTCCTTCAAGAACGTGCGCGACGCCGTCGAGTACGAGATCAAGCGTCAGGCCACGCTGCTCGACCGCGGCGAGCGCGTCGCCCAGGAGACGCGCCTGTGGGACGCGGCGCGCGGCGTGACGCAGTCGATGCGCTCGAAAGAGCAGGCGCACGACTACCGTTACTTCCCCGAGCCAGATCTCCCGCCGCTCGTCGTCGACGAGGCCTTCCTCGAGCGGGTGCGCGCCAGTCAGCCCGAGCTGCCCGAGGACCGCTTCGCGCGCTACACGACGGCCGAGGGTCTCTCGCCGCAGGACGCGGGCGTGCTGGTCGCCGATCGCGAGACGGCGGGCTACTTCGACGCCTGCGTGGCCGCGGGCGCGCCCGCCAAGCGCGCCGCCAACTGGGTCATCAACGAAGTGCTCGCGCGCGTCGCCGACCCGCGCGAGCTCGGCGACGCGACGCTGCCCGTCCCCGCGCCCGCGCTCGCGGCGCTCGTCGCGCTCATCGAGGCCGGCACGCTCTCGGGCAAGCTCGCCAAGGACGTCTTCGCGCGCATGTGGGCCGAGCGCCGCACGGCGGCCGACATCGTGAAGGCCGAAGGCCTAAACCAGGTCTCAGACGTCGGCGCGCTCGAGGACGCGTGCCAGCGCGTCGTGGCCGCCCACCCCGACGAGGCGGCGCGCTTCAAGGACAACCCCAAGCTCATGGGCTTCTTCGTGGGGGCCGTCATGAAGGAGACGGGCGGCAAGGCCAACCCGAAGGCCGTCAACGAGATCCTGAAGCGCCTCCTCGGGTAACCCATGGCGGCCGTTTCGCTCGCTCCCGGCCAGCGCCCCGACGAGCATCCCGACTTGCTGTCCCCGGTCTTCTGGCGCGCCGGCGCCGTCGTGCTGCTCGATCAGCGACGGCTGCCAGACGAGGAGCGCTGGACCGCGTACGACGACTGGGAAGACGTCGCGCGCGCCATCGCCGAGATGGAGGTGCGCGGAGCGCCGGCCATCGGCTGCGCCGCGGCCTTCGCGGCGGCGCTCGCCTGGCGGGCGCAGGCGTCGCCGACGATCCTGCGCGCGGCGCTGCGCGCCATCGGCGCGACCCGCCCCACGGCCGTAAACCTGGGCGCGGCGCTGCACCGGATCGCGAACGCCGTCGCGAGCGAGCGCGATCCGCTCGTCGAGGCGCAGGCGCTGTGGACCGAGGATCTCGCCGCCTGCCGCGCCATCGGCGCCCACGGAGTCGCGCTCGTCCCCGACGACGCCGTCGTGCTGACCCACTGCAACGCGGGCGCGCTCGCGACCGCCGGCTACGGCACGGCCCTCGGGGTCGTGCGCGCGGCCGTGGCCGCCGGCAAGCGCGTGCGCGTCCTCGCCGACGAGACGCGCCCGTTCCTGCAGGGCGCCCGCCTCACCGCCTGGGAGCTCTCGCAAGAAGGCATCGCCTGCGAGGTGATCGTCGACAGCGCCGCGGCGCACTTCCTCTCGCGCGGCGAGGTCCACCTCGCCATCGTCGGCGCCGACCGCATCACGCGCAACGGCGACGTCGCCAACAAGATCGGCACGGCCGGCGTCGCCGCCGCCTGCCAGGCCTTCGGCGTGCCCTTCGTCGTCGCCGCGCCCACGACGACGCTCGACCTCGCGTTGGACTCGGGCACGCGCATCCCCATCGAGGAGCGCGCCGCCGACGAGGTGGCGGTCGTGGCCGGTGGCGGGCGCCGCGTCGTGCCCGCCGGCGTCAAGATCCGGAACCCGGTGTTCGACGTCACGCCCGCCCGCCTCGTGACCGCCATCGTGACGGAAGACGGCATTCACCGCCCCCCGTTCGAGTTCTCCCCCAAGCGTTGAATGCCTTGACAACCGCTGCGTCCTCTCTAGACTACCGCGCTCGCCTGGAGGGCTTTCGTTACATGTACGCCGTCATCGCGTCGGGGGGCAAACAATACCGGGTCGCAGAGGGAGAGACCCTCCGCGTGGAGAAGCTCGCCGGGCCGGCCGGCACGAAGGTGACCTTCGGTCCGCTGCTCTTCGCCGACGACGCCGGCAAGGTCGAGGTGGGCCGCCCCACCGTCTCCGGCGTGACCGTCGAGGCGGAGATCCTCGAGCAGGGCCTGGGCAAGAAGATCATCATCTTCAAGTACAAGCGCCGCAAGAGCTACCGGCGCAAGCAAGGCCATCGCCAGCCCTTCACGTCGCTGAAGATCACGGCGATTCGCCCGGCGTAACGGAGAGCAAGGACATGGCACACAAAAAAGGTCAGGGCAGCTCCCGAAACGGGCGCGATTCGAACGGGCAGCGCCGCGGCGTCAAGCGCCACGCGGGCCAGGTCGTCCTCGCGGGCAACATCCTCGTCCGCCAGGTGGGCACCTCCATTCACCCGGGCTCCAACGTTGGCATCGGCCGCGACTTCACGCTGTTCGCGCTCAAGGACGGGACGGTGAAGTACGCCAAGTCCGGTCCGCGCACCATCGTCAGCATCGTCCCCGGCGCCGTGGCGGCGGCCGCCTAGCTGCGGCCCCCCAATGTCCAGGCGAGCGTAGCCCGGCTTCGCCGGCCGGAGCGAGGGGGACCGGGGGCGCGAGCGGCAGCGAGCCGCCCCCCGTCAGAATGCAGTTTGTCGACCAGGCCTTCATTCGAGTGCGCGCCGGCGACGGCGGCAAGGGGGCGGTCGCGTTCCGGCGCGAGAAGTTCGTGCCCAAGGGCGGCCCGTCGGGCGGCGACGGCGGCGACGGCGGCAGCGTCGTGCTCGTCGTCGACGAGGGCCTCTCGACGCTGCTCGACTTTCGCTACAAGAAGGAATACCAGGCGTCTTCGGGTCAGGCCGGCTCGAACAAGGACAAGTATGGGCGCGGCGGCGAGGATCTCGTGCTGCGCGTCCCGCCGGGCACGCAGGTCCACGACGAGGTGACGGGCGAGTCCATCGCCGACCTGCACGTCCACGGCGAGCGCTTCGTCCTCGCAAAAGGCGGCCAGGGGGGACGCGGCAACATCCACTTCGCGACCTCGACCGATCGCGCGCCTCGCCGCTTCGAGCCTGGCCTTCCCGGCCAGGAACGAGCCGTGCGGCTCGACCTCAAGCTGCTCGCGGACGTCGGCCTGCTCGGGTTTCCGAACGTCGGCAAGTCGTCGCTCATCGCGCGCATTTCCGCCGCTCGCCCCAAGATCGCCGACTATCCGTTCACGACCCTCGTGCCCAACCTCGGCATGGTGCGCCTGTCGGGAGAGCGCTCGTTCGTCGTCGCCGACATTCCCGGCCTCATCGAGGGCGCGCACGCCGGCGCGGGTCTCGGCGACAGGTTTCTCCGGCACGTCGAGCGCACGCGCGTCCTCGTCCACCTGCTCGACACCACCGCGGGTCCCGAGCGCGCGCCGCTGCGCGACTTCGATGCCATCAACCGAGAGCTCGCCCTCTTCGATCCGGCCCTCGCCAAACGGCCCCAGCTCGTCGTCCTCAACAAGACCGATCTGCCCGACGTCGCGGCGGCCCGGCGCAAGCTGGTGGCCCTCTTCGCGCGCCGGAAGATCCGGCTCCTCGCCATCAGCGCCGCGACGGGCGAGGGCGTGCCGGCTCTCCTCGAGGAGGTCTGGAAGGTGCTCGTCGCCGAGCGGCGGAGGGCTCTCGACGAGGAGCGCGCAAAGTTATCCCCAGGCGCTGGGCCGGTCGAAATTCGCACCGCCGCCCCAGACGACACCCACCATCGGCCGGAAGAGTTGACGCCCCGCGCACGAGCGGCCCGCGGCGCGTCAAGCCGGTCTTCGCGAGGTCGCGGACGCCCGCGCGAACATTGACCAAGTTGCGCGATCCTGATATAGAAACCTGCCTCAACACCGCTCCACTCCCTAGGTTTCTCCCTCGCCACGGTCCTCCAACGTAGATCGCAGGACGGAGTTCACACATGACATCGCAGCGGTTCTTGTTTGCGCGCGGGATCTCGGGCGCGCTGGGGGTGTGCGGCTTGTCCGTCTTCCTGTTCGCGAGCTTCCTGTTCGCGAGCTCGGCTCATGCCGAGGCCGCGTCGGCTCCCACAGCAGCGCCGGCAGCGTCGGCGAGCAAGGCCGCGGCTCCCATGGCCGCCGCGCCCGCGCCCGGCGCACCCGCCGCAGCGGCGTCGGCCCCCGCGCCGGCTCCGGGGAGCGCTCCGCCCGAGGCCGCGCCCGGGGCCACCGACAACGCCAGTGATTCGGGGGCCTATACCGTGAAGCTGCGGACGCTCGAGAAGAACGTCAACGAGCTCAAGGAGCAGATCTTCCGCACGAAGGCGCGCCTCAACCTGCTCAAGGAGACCGTGCTCGGCGGCATCATCGGGGCCTCCCGCGCCTACATCAAGCACAAGAACGAGATGGGCAGCTCGTTCCGCCTCGTCAAAGCAGCGTACGCTCTCGACGGAGTTCAGATCTTTTCGAAGAGCGACGATACCGGTCGTCTCGCTGAGATGGGCGACTTCGAGATCTACAACGGCGCGATCCAGCCCGGCTCGCACACGCTGACCGTCGTGCTGCTGTACCAGGGCAACGGTTTTGGCGTGTTCAGCTACCTGAAGGGGTACAAGTTCACGGCCAAGTCGAGCCAGTCGTTCGTCGCGGCGGAGTCCAAGACGACGGCGATCACGGTCGTCGGGTACGAGAAGGGCAACCTCACGACACAATTGTCGGACAAGCCGGCCATCGATTTCCGCATCAACGTCACTGGGTCCGGCGAGGGCAGTGCGACGGCCGTCGCGCCCTCCAAGTGACAGAGCGGGTGGGATGAAACAGGGGACGGTGAAAGTCGTCGGGCTGTCGCTCGGCAACATCTGGGCGCTCGCGGGGTCCTGCGTCCTCGTGATGGGGCTCGTCGCGTTGTCGTCGGGCACGGCCCGCGCCGACGACATCGACCAGTGGGCCGGCAAGCTCATCGACATGGACAACCGGGCGGGCTCGATGGTCTACGAGATCAAGGACGCCCAGCCGGCCTCCCCCGACGTGGCCGACCGGCGCGTCATCGACGCGCAGGTCCTCTTCAGCCTCAAGAACTACGAAGAGGCCGCGACGATTCTCCTCGATGTCGTCGACAAGTATCCGGGCACGCGCGCGTACGACGACGCCATCGCGCTCCTCGGCGAGTCGCTCTACCAGGCGCTGGACTTCTACTCGGCGCGTCCCTACCTCGAGAAGGCGGTCGCGAAGAAGACCGGCACGAAGGCCGAGACGCACGCGCTCCAGCGCCTCATCGAGATCTCGCTGCGCACGGGCGACTACGAGCACATCGACGAATACCTCGCGCGCCTGCAAAACGTCCCGCTCGCCAACGTGGAGCCGTCCGTCCCGTACGTGCGCGCGAAGTACTACTACTTCAGCGGCAAGCTCGACGAGGCGATGAACGCGCTCAACGTCATCGCGCCGAGCAACCCGTACTATCTGCAGGCGCGGTACTTTCAGGCGACGATCCAGGTCAAGCGCGGCGATCTCGCGGGCGCCTCGATCACCTTCGACTCGATCATCAAGCAGCAGGCGCCGGACGACTCGGGCAAGGACATTCAGGACCTGTCGCGCATGGCGATCGCGCGCCTTCTTTACGAGCGCTCGCAGTTCGACAAGGCCATCGAGGCCTACGCGTCGGTGCCGCGCCAGTCGAAGTATTTCGGGGACGCCCTTCAGGAGCAGGCTTGGACGTTCATCAAGGCCAAGGAGTGGCAGAAGGCGTACCGCGCGCTCGATCTCCTGTTGCTCGCCAGTCCCGACACGCCCGACGCTCCGCAGCTGCGCCTGCTCATGGGCAACCTGAACTTGCGCATGAGCAACTTCTTCCTCGCGAGCGACGCCTTCGGGAAGGTGCGCGACGAATTCGAGCCCGTGCACCGCCAGCTGCAGCAGATCATCGTCAGGTCGCAGGCGGATCCCGCCTACTTCGATACGCTCGTCGGCAAGAACCTCGACAAGTTCGACATCGCGGCCTTCGTGCCGCCGGAGGCCGCGCGCTGGGTGCGCGCCGAGCCCGACGTCGTGAAGATGACGATCCTCGCCAACGGCATGGGCGAGATGCAGCGCGATCTCACCGACAGCCAGAAGCTCGTCGAGCGCATCGACAAGGCCATGAAGGGCACAGGGCGCGCCGGAATCTTCCCCGACCTCGCGAGCGCGCGCACGAAGTCGGTCGAGATGCTCAACGCCGCCGTCGACATTCGCCAGAAGCTCGCGGGCAAGCTGCGCGCCATCATCGATCCGACGCTTTCTGCCGAGGAGCGCAAGCAGCTCGACGTCATCGCAGTCCAGCGCGACGGCCTGCAGCGCCAGCTCACCAACGCACCCACGACCGACGCCGGCGTCAAGAGCCATGAGGCCGCCATGAAGGCCGGCTACGGCGACCTCGACAGGCAAGCCTCGGAGGCGAACGTCGAGATCCAGTCGCTCGACGCGCAGCTGGTCGCCATCGAGAGCTACTACCGCTCGTCGCGGATCGAGCAGAAGATTCGCCCCGAGGACATTCAGGGACCCATCCACGACCTGCGCGCCGCCATCGACGAGCTGCACGCCACGCACGACCAGATCCGCGAAGCGATCGTCGACGCGAGCCGCGAGGCGACGACGGCGGGCGCCGCGGGTGACGCCGAGCGCGGGACGGCGCGGCAGCTCGACGATCTGCTGCGGCAGGAGGCGTCGCTGGAGGACGCCGCCAAGATGCGGCTCTCTTCGAACGATCGCGTCCAGGCCGATCGGATCGGCGGGCTCATGGCCCGTTGCGATTCCATCCAGGGCAAGCTCAACGAGCTCGACAAGAAAGTCGACGCGCAGGTCGACGTGCGGCTCGTCACCGTCCGCAAGTACCTCGACGCCGAGAAGGACGAGCTCGCGAGCGCGGGCGGCAAGCTCGGCACGATCGTCGACGCCTCGAAGGGCCTCGGCGGCGGCCTGGCGCAGGCGATGTTCGCCAAGGTCGCCGACAAGTTCTACGACCTCGTCGTTCGCTCGGACGTCGGCATCATCGACGTCTCCTGGGGCCTCAAGGACCAGAAGACCGCCGCCGTCAACAAGCTGACCAATCAGAAAAACGCAGAGATGAAGGCTCTCGACGAGGACTTCCGCAAGGTGTTGGAGGACGACAAGTGAGCGTGGCGCGTGGCAGGGTCCTGGCGGTGGCGACGCTGCTGGCGTCGGCGAGCTCCTTTTCGGGTGGCGCCGGCGCGGGCGTCGCGGAGGCGGCCGGACCGGCCCTCGCCTCCAACCCCGGCGGCAAGCCGCTCGACGAGCTCGCGGCCGACGTCAAGCACTTCTCCGACATGGTCACCGAGTATCGCAGCACGGCCCGGGACGTCCTCAAGCGCGCCTTCAAGGAGAAGATGAAGGCCGTTAGCGAGAAGTACGACGTGCAGATCGACTCCAACGACCGCGACGCGCGTGACAGGCGCCGCGACGCCATCGCGATGTTCGAGGCCTTTCTCCAGAAGTACCCGAACGACAAGCGCTGGACGCCGGACGCGATGTTCCGCCTCGCCGAGCTCTATTACGAGAAGTCAGCCGAGGACTACCTCGACGCCGACGAGGCCTACAAAAAGGCCATCGAGGGCCCGAGCCCGCCCGACACGCCGCCGCCCAAGGTCGACTACACGCCGACGATCACGCTCTACAAAAGCCTGCTCACCGAGTTCCCGAACTATCGCTTCCTCGACGCGGCCTATTACCTCCTCGGCTTCTGTCTGGGCGAGATGGGCGAGGACCAGCAGGCCAAGCAGGCGCTGCTCGCGCTCGTCTGCGCCAACAAGTTCAAGCCCCTCGATACGCCTCCGCCCGCGCCGAAGAACGGCGGGAGCGAGGACGTCTACGACGGCTGCGTCGCCGTGCGCAAGGACTCGAAGTTCCTGCCCGAGTCGTGGACGCGCATCGGCGAGTTCCACTTCGACAGCGCCAGCGAGCTCAAGTACGCCATCGCGGCCTTCAAGAAGGTCCTCACCTACAAGGACTCGCCCTACTACGACCGCGCGCTCTACAAGCTCGCCTGGTCGTATTACCGCGACAACCGCTTCCCCGAGGCCGTGCGGCAGTTCGACAACCTCGTGAAGTACGCGGACGCCCGCACGGCGGCCGGGCAGAAGGTCGGCTCGGACCTGCGCCCCGAGGCCATTCAGTACCTGGGCGTCAGCTTCGGCGAGCCCGACTGGGACGGCGACACCCTCCCGGATCCCATCAACGGCCTGCAGCGCATGATGGAGTTCTACCGCGGCCGCGAGGGCGAGCCGCACGTCCGCGAGGTCTTCCAGCGCCTGGGCGACATCTACTTCGACCAGACGAAGTACGCCGACGCCGTCGCGGTGTACAAGGCGCTGCTCGAGCGCTGGCCTTACTACGCCGACGCGCCGCGCGTGCAGGACAAGATCGTGCGGGCCTACGAGAAGGACCGCAACCTCATCCAGGCCGCCAAGGAGCGCGAGCTGCTGGGCCGCCAATACAGCAAGGGCGGCGACTGGTACCAGCACAACAAGGAGAACCCCGAGGCGCTCGCGGTCGCGCAGCAGCTCGCCGAGGACGCGCTGCTCACGGCGGCCACCAACGTCCACGCCGCCGCCCAGGCCTGCAAGACCAAGTGGCAGGAGAACCAGAAGGATCTCAAGAAGCTCGAGGACTGCAAGGCGATGTACGCCGCCGCCGCCGACCTGTACGAGAAGTACCTGGCGGTCTACCCGAACTCGAAGAAGAGCTACGAGTTCTCGGCGTTTTACGCCGACACGCTCTACTACTCTGGCCAGCTCGAGAAGGCCATCGCCGCGTACCAGAACGTGCGCGACTCTCAGCTCGACAACAAGTACCAGGAAGACGCGTCCTTCCGGATGATCAAGGCCTACGAAGAGATCATCGATCAGATGAAGAAGGCGAAGAAGCTCGAGGATCCGCCCATCCCCGACGAGAAGAACACCAAGCCGCCGGTCGTCGCGATCCCGATGCCGGACGTGTACCGCAAGTACGTCGACGCCATCGACTGGTACGTCGAGCACATCAAGAACGAGCGCACCTCCGAGCTCAAGTACGCGGCGGCCGTCATCGCGCTGCGCTATCGGGAGTGGCCGAACGCGCGCCAGCGCCTCACGCAGATCTCCGAGCTTTATTGTGCGTCCAAGCCGGAGGTGGGCTTCAAGGCGTATGACGCGATCCTCCAGACCTACTTCATCGACTATAGCGTCGAGGACGAGGAGGCGAAGGACTGCGCGCTCGGGAAGCTGCTCGCCGTCGCCGAGCAGTTCGGCGAGTCCCCGTGCGGCAAGGCGGCGTCGGCCAAGCCGTACCTCGACCGCTTCGCGCAGATCAAGGCCTCGGTCAAGACGACCGTCATCACGAAGCGCCTCCAGCTCTCAATGGAGAACGAGGAGAAGGGCACGAACAAAGAGCTCACGATGTGCCACGACGGGACGGGCGGCATCGCCATCGTGACCGGCATCGCGACGCCCACGAAGCCTGGCGAGACGCCGGCTCCGACGACAGGGGCGCCCAGCAAGCTCTCGACCCAGCTCGACGTCGGTCTCGCGCTCGACCTCATCGACATCGTCAATGCGAACCCCAAGGACCCGGGCGCGCCCACGGCGCTCAACAACGCCTGCGTGATCTACGAGAAGCTCTTCCAGTTCGGCCAGGCCACGCAGTGCTATGAGCGCCTGTACGCGGACTATCCCGACTCCGAGTGGGGCAAGGAGGCGCTCTGGAACGCGTCGCGCAACCACTATCGCTTCTTCGAGTTCGATCAGGCCGTCAAGGGCTATATGACGGTGGCGCAGGATCCGAAGTTCGCGACGTCCGACCACCGCAAGGAGGCGCTCGGCCTCACGGCCTCGCTGCTCGACAACGACCAGCAGTACACGCGCGCCGCCGAGATGTACAAAAAGTACTCCGAGGCGATCTCGGACAAGCCGCAGGACAGCGCGCAGGCGTACTTCTTCGGCTGCAGCGCCTACGAGAAGGCGCACGACCAGCCCAAGCAGACGAGCTGCCTGAAGGACTTCATCAAGAAGTACGACAAGCAGCAGGCCGCGGGCGAGTACGTCGTGCAGGCCTACATGAAGCTGGCCGTCATCACCGAGTCCACGACGAGGAACAAGGACGACGTGCTCAAGGCCTACAAGCGCGTGCGTGACGAGTTCATCAGCCGCAAGCTGCCGGGCGCGACGCCCGCCGCGGGCTTCGCCGCCAAGGCGGACTTCCTCATCATGGAAGAGAAGTTCAAGGTCTTTCAGAAGAAGGAGCTGAAGTTCCCCACGAAGCCCGAGCAGATCAAGAAGGTCTTCGAGAACTTCACCAACGAGGCCAAGGCGCTCAACGAGGACTATCAGAAGATCTGGAGCTACAAGGACGCGACCTGGACGCTCGCGTCGTTCCTGCGCACGGGCGACGTCTACTACGAGTTTGCGCAGAAGCTCGTCAAGGCGGCCGACAGCCCGCCCGACGACCTCAAGAAGCTCGCCAAGCAGGCCTGCAAGGCGAACCCCGACGACTGCGGCATCGTCGAGGGGCAATACAAGGACGCCGTGTACCAGTTCGTGACGCCCGTCGAGGACGAGGCGAAGAAGCGCTGGAAGGACACGCTCGCGCGCGCGTCGCAGCTCGGCGTCACCAACGACTACGTCAAGAAGGCGCGCGAGAACCTGTCGAAGTACCTGCCCGACGAGTTCCCGTTCATCAAGGACGAGCGCATCGGACTGGAGTACCCGTGATCGGGACGTCGAGGGCGTCGCGTGCAGCGACCTTGGGCCTCGTCGTCGCGGCGCTCCCTTGGCTGGCCGGGGGCCCGGCCTTCGCCAAGCGAGAGCCACCTCCCGTCGTGATTCCCACGGCAGAGACCGCACGAGCGGATCAGCTCTTCCGAGCGGGGCGTTACCAAGATGCCGTGGCGGCGGCCAAGGCCGCGCTCAACAAGAACGAGCGCTACACGCCCGCCATGCTCGTCATGGCCAAGAGCTACTACAAGCTCCACAAGTACGAGTGGATGAAGAAGCTCTGGGAGATGATGCAGGCCAACGGCGCGTCCAACCCCGAGAAGTCCGACATCTACCAGTTGCTCGGCTTCCTCGAGGTCGACGCCAAGAACGTGCCCGGCGCGATCGCGCTCTTCAAGCAAGCGGCCGAGGCGCGGCCCGAGAACTCGATTCTGTGGAACAACCTCGGCGCCGAATATCTGACGGCGAAGAACTACACCGAGGCGACGCCCGTCCTCGAGAAGTCGGTCGAGCTGCAGCCGGGATTTGCCAAGGCTCACCTGAACTTGGGCGATGCCTACCGGGGTGACAAGCAATACGACAAGGCGCACGCCGAGTACGACAAGGCGCTACAGCTCTTCCCCAATTATGCCGACGCGGTTTTCAACCTCGGCATTCTCTACCTGGACGCCGACAAGATCCCCAACATGGATCTCTTCGCCAAAGAGAACACCGCCATCCAGTACTTCCAGAAGTACAAGACGATGATGACCGGAAGCCTCCCGCCTGGCGATCCGACGGACACGTACATCACCGAGGCGCAAGAGGCGATCAAGAAGGAAGAGAAGCGCCTCGATCGCATCAAGAAGCAGACCGAGCGCGACGCGGCGCGCTCCGCCAAGAAGGCCGCCGACGACGCCAAGAAGGCGGCTGCGGCCGCCGCCACGGGTGGCGCCGCCGGAGCCGAAGGCGCTCCCGCGGCTGCCCCCGCCGCTCCCGCGGCTGCCCC
>DASZFV010000017.1:0-5084 GCA_035939455.1 Polyangia bacterium | reverse complement strand
AGCTCCATGGCGCCGGGGCAGCGGAAGAGCTCGACGCGCGCCGCATCGCCGCCCGTACGGCGCAGGGCGTCGCGCGCCCCGTCGACGAGCTTGTCGACGATGAAGTCGTTGAACCGCGAGGCCACGATGGCGAACCCCCGTCCCGCCGCCGACAGGACGCCCTCGTGGATCTTGAGGGCCGTCTCGGTGCCGGCGCTGTCTTTCATGTCGTTGTTGATGCCGTCGCTCATGCCGTCGCTCTCATCTCAACCCTCTCGCTCGCGCAGCCTTACCACTTTCGCCGGGGCGCCGATAGGGAGGCACTCGACGATCTCGAGACCGTAGCCGGCGACGCCCACGATGCGGCGCGGGTGGTTCGTGAGCAGGCGAATGCGCTGCACGCCGAGGTGCGCGAGCACCTGCGCCCCGAGGCCGAAGTCGCGCAGGCGCGACTCGCCCGTGCCCGCGGGGGCGGCGCCGCCCGCGTCCCCCGCGTCGCCTTGCAGCCCCTGGAACTCGGTGAGGACGCTGGCGCGCCCGCGCGGGAAGACGTAGAGCATGACGCCCTTCCCCGCCTCCTCGATGAGGCGCAGCGGCACACCGGGCGCCTGGGCGTCGTCGGCCGTGGCGGTCGCGAAGACGTCGCGCAGCACGCTCGCCGTCTGCACGCGCACGAGGACCGGCTCGTCGGGACGGATGTCGCCCAGCACGAGCGCGAGGTACTCGGTGTCCTCCACGTCGGTCGTGTACACGTAGGCGCGGAAATCCGCGCGCACGCCGCTCGCGCGCGGGCGCACGACCGACTCGGCGGCGCGCCGCACCAGCATCTCGCGCGACAGGCGGTACTCGATGAGGTCGGCGATCTTGACGACGGCGAGGCCGTGCTCGTCCGCGAAGGCCGCGAGGTCGGGCATGCGCGCCATCTCGCCGTCCTCGCGCATGATCTCGCAGATGACCGCCGCTGGCTCGCGCCCCGCGAGACGCGCCAGATCGACGGAGCCCTCGGTATGTCCCGAGCGCACGAGCACCCCGCCGCGCCGCGCGCGCAGCGGGAAGACGTGCCCAGGCGTCACGAGGTCGTCGGGGACGGTGTCGCGCGCGACGGCGACGCGGATCGTCTCGGCCCGCTCGCGCGCCGAGATGCCCGTCGTCGTCCCGCGGCGCGCGTCGATGCTCACCGTGAAGTTCGTCTGGCGGGGAGAGCGGTTGTCCGCCGACATCATGGGGAGGGCGAGGGACGCGACGCGCTCCTCGGTGAGCGACAAGCAGATGAGGCCCCGCCCGTGGCGCGCCATGAAGTTGATGGCCTCTGGCGTCGCGAGGTCGGCGGCCAGCACGAGGTCGCCCTCGTTCTCCCGGTCCTCGTCGTCGACGAGGATCACCATGCGCCCCGCGCGGACGTCATCGATGGCGCGCCGGACGGCGTCCATGCGCTCGGGAGCGGCGGGGCCCTTGGCGTCAGCCGACATTGGCGCGCTTCCTGGCGGCCGCGTCCCGCGTGGGCGCCTCCGCGGCGCAGTCGAGGCGCGCCGCGACGAGCCGATCGACGTGCTTGGCGATGAGATCGCCCTCGAGGTTGACGGCGGCGCCGACCGCCAATGCGCCCAGCGTCGTCACGGTGAGCGTGTGCGGTATCAGCATCACGGAGAACCGCTCGCCCATAACGTCGTTGATCGTGAGGCTCGCGCCGGCGACGGTGATCGAGCCCTTCGGGACGAGCGTCGCGACCACCGTCGCGGGCGCCGCGATCTCGAGCTCGAGCGAGGTCCCTGCCTCGCGGCGGCCCACGACCGTGCCGACGCCGTCGACGTGGCCCGAAACGAGGTGACCCCCGAGCGCGTCCCCGACGCGCAGCGGTCGCTCGAGGTGGACGCGCGCGCCGGGCCGGAGCCCGCCGAGCGTCGTGCGCGCGAGCGTCTCGGGCCCGAGGTCGGCGGCGAAGCGCCCCCCGGCCCGCTCGACGACGGTGAGACAAACGCCGTCGACCGCGATGCTCGCGCCGAGGGGCAGCGCGCCGACCTCGAGGTCGGTCGTGACGGCGAGGCGCACCCCGCCCTCGCGCCTCTCGAGCGCGGCGACGGTCCCGGTCGCTTCGACAATCCCCGTGAACATGGAAAAAGCTCGCCGGCACGCGTTTTTGCCCGACGAACGCCGGCGATTATATCACCAGGCCTCCGAGCCCGCCCGCGCCGTGACGAGCAGGTCCGGGCCCAAACGGCGGAGTTCCAGGTCGGCGAGGTTCAGGGCGGCGCCGAGGCCGCGCCCCGCCCCCACGGCGATCGGCACGCCGCCGCCCAGCAAACGCGGCGCGACGAAGAGCGCGAAGGCGTCGACGAAGCCGGCCGAGATGAACGCGCCGTGCACCGCCGCGCCGCCCTCGACGAGCACGGACTGGATGTCGCGTGCCGCCAGCGCGCGCAGCGCGGCGGCGAGCGACAGGCGCCCGCGCGACGGCGCGAGCTCGACCACCTCGGCGCCGGCGGCGCGCAGGGCGCGCGCGCGCGCGCGCGAGGCGCCGCGCCTCGTGAAGACGATCGTCGGCGGGCCGCCGCCGAGCAGCCGCGCGTCGGGCGGCGTGCGCAGCCGGCCGTCGAGCACGACGCGCACGGGGGTCTCCAGCGCTGGCGCCGCTCCGGCCAGGCGAACCGTGAGGCGCGGATCGTCGGCCAGCACCGTGCCCGAGCCCACGAGCACGGCGTCGTGCGCGGCGCGCAGCTCGTGAGCCGCCAGTCGCGCGCGCGGGCCCGTGATCCAGGCGGGCGCGCCGCGCGCGCGCGGCAGGCCGTCGGCGATAAAGCCGTCGAGCGAGGCGGCCACCTTGAGCGTCACGAGGGGCCGCCGCGCGCGCGCCCAGATCGAGAACGCCCGATTGGCGGCGCGGCTCTCGGCCTCGAGGCAACCCACGTCGACGCGCACGCCGGCGCGGCGCAGGCGCGCGACGCCGCGCCCGTCGACGAGCGGGTTCGGATCGAGACAACCGACGACGACGCGCGCGAGGCCCGCCGCGAGGATGGCGTCGGTGCAGGGACCGGTGCGGCCCGTGTGGCAGCACGGCTCGAGGTTGACGTAAAGGGTCGCGCCGCGCGCCGCGCCGCGCGGCAGGCGCGCGAACGCGTTCACCTCGGCGTGCGGCAGTCCGGCCCGGCTGTGGAAGCCCTCGGCGAGCACGCGCCCGCCGCGCGCGACGACGGCGCCCACGACCGGGTTCGGCCGCGTCGTGCCCCGCCCGCGCTCGGCGAGGACGAGCGCGCGGCGCATGAGCCGCTCGTCGGCGGCCGAGAAGGCCTTCGCGCGCCCGCCCGCAGCGCTCACCTTCGCCCCCGCGCCTCGACCAAGCTCTTGAGCTCCGCCATGAGCTCGTTGACGTCGCGAAACGATCGGTACACCGACGCGAAGCGCACGTAGGCGACGTCGTCGATGTCACGCAGCGCGGCCATGCCCGCGTCGCCGATGCGCGTCGACGGGATCTCCTTCTCGCCCGCCTCCTCGAGCTCGCGCTCGATGCGGTCGACTGCCTTCTCGAGCACCTCGACGGGCACGGGCCGCTTCGAGCACGCCTTCTTGAGGCCACTCAGGATCTTGGCGCGGTCGAACGGCTCGCGCCGGCCGTCCTTCTTGATGACCATGGGCAGGATCTCGTCGACGCGCTCGTAGGTCGTGAAGCGCCGCCCGCAGCCGACACACTCGCGGCGCCGACGGATGACTTGGTCGTTGTCGGACGGACGGGTGTCCACGACCTTGTCCTCGACCGCTGAGCAGAACGGACACCGCATCGGGTATGCTTCGTACCACTCATGAACGACCTTCGCATCACCGTCAACGGCGAGCCGCGAACGACCCCGTCCGGCACGACCGTCGCCGCCCTCGTCGCCACGCTCGGAATGGACGCCGCCCGCGTTGCCGTCGAGCGCAACCAGGACGTCGTTCCGCGCCGCACCTGGGCCGAGGCGCAACTCGTCGACGGGGACCACGTGGAGATCGTGGCCTTTGTGGGCGGCGGCGCGGCAGACGCTCCGCGGGGCGGCGCGGCGGACGCCGACGACCCCCTCGTCATCGCGGGGCGGACCTTCAAGTCGCGGCTCCTCGTCGGAACGGGCAAGTACGCGACGATCGAGCAGGGCCGCGAGGCCATCTTGCGCTCGGGCGCCGAGATCGTCACGGTCGCGCTCCGGCGCGTCGACATGACGCCGGGCAAACCCAACGTCCTCCACACGATCGACCGCAAGCGCCACACGCTGCTGCCCAATACGGCGGGCTGCTATACGGCCGACGAGGCCGTTCGGACCTGCCGCCTCGCGCGTGAGCTCGGCATGGCCGACATGGTCAAGCTCGAGGTCATCGGCGACACGCGCACGCTCTTTCCGGACGGCGCCGCGACCCTCGAGGCCGCGCGCATCCTCGTCAAGGACGGCTTCACCGTCCTTCCTTACTGCATGGACGACCCGGTGCTCGCCAAGAAGCTCGCCGATGTGGGCTGCGCAGCCGTCATGCCGCTCGCGGCCCCGATCGGCTCGGGCCTCGGCATCCGCAATCCTTACAACCTGCGCATCATTCTTGAGTTGCTCGAGTCGGCCAAGGTGCCCGTCATCGTCGACGCCGGCGTGGGGACGGCCAGCGACGCCGCCGTCGCCCTCGAGCTCGGCTGCGACGGCGTGCTCATGAACACCGCCATCGCGGGCGCGCGCGATCCGCTCATGATGGCCGAGGCCATGCGCGACGCCGTCATCGCGGGCCGCAAGGCGTTCCGCGCCGGCCGCATCCCGCGCAAGCTCTACGCGTCAGCGTCGTCGCCCCTCGACGGCCTCATCGAATAGCGCGCTTGTCTGTGCCCGGCGCCGTCCCCCGGCTCTATCTCGTCACGGACCGCCACGCGACGGTGGGGCGTCCACTCGCCGACGTCGTGCGCGCGGCCCTCGCGGCCGTGCCCCTCGAGGCGCGCGGCGCCGTCGCCGTGCAGCTGCGCGAGAAGGATCTCCCGGGGCGCGCGCTCTTCGAGCTCGCCGCGGCGCTGCGCGAGGTCACGCGCGCCGCGGGCGCCGCCCTCTTCGTCAACGATCGCGTCGACATCGCCCTCGCCGTGGGCGCGGACGGCGTCCACCTCGGCG
>DASZFV010000016.1:0-8856 GCA_035939455.1 Polyangia bacterium | reverse complement strand
AGACCTTGCAGTGGGTCTTGAGGCCAATGAGTCCGTAGACGACGTGCACGCCGGCGTCCTCGAGGGCGCGCGCCCACTGGATGTTGGGCGCCTCGTCGAAGCGCGCCTTGAGCTCGACGACCGCCGTGACCTGCTTGCCGTTTTCGGCCGCGCGGATGAGGGCGCGCACGATGGGCGAGTCTGCGCTCGTGCGGTAAAGCGTCTGCTTGATGGCGAGCACCTTCGGGTCGCCCGCGGCCTCCGAGATGAACTCCACGACGTCCTCGAAGGACTCGTAGGGATGCTGCAGCAGGATGTCGCGCTGGGTGATGACGCGGAAGATGTCGTCGTATTCCTGCAGGGGCGGCACGATCTGCGGAGAGAACGGCTCGTCCCGCAGGTCGCGCAGGTCCTCGCGCGGGGCCGTCGCGATGGGGCCGAGATCGGCCAGGTGGAGCGGTCCGTTGATGCGATAGACGTCGTCGTCCTCGAGGCGCAACACGGAGCGCAGGAAGCTCACGATCTCGGCGGGCGTGTCATGCGCGATCTCGAGGCGCACGGCGCTGCCGCGCTCGCGACGGCGCAGCTCTTTCTGGATGGTCTTGAGCAGGTCGTCGGCCTCGTCCTCGTCGATGCTGAGGTCGGAGTTGCGCGTCACGCGGAAGGCGCTGCAACCCACGACGCGGAAACCGGGGAAGAGATCGCCCGCGTGCATGGCGATCAGGTCCTCGAGCAACATGAACGAGAAGCGCGTCCCACCGGCGGCGCCGTCCGCCGCGGCGAGGATAACCTCGTTGATGCGCCGCAAGACCGACGGCACCTGGACGACGGCCAGCACGGTCTGGCGGCGGGTGACCTTCTCCTTTTCGCGGTGCAGGAGGATCGCCAGGTTGAGGCTGCGGTTGCCGAGCATCGGGAACGGGTGGCCCGGATCGACGGCCAGCGGCGTGAGCACGGGCCAGACCTCGCGCGAGAAGTACCCGGACAGTTGCGCCTTCTGCTCAGGCGAGAGCTGGCTCGCGCGCGAGATACGCACGCCGGCGCGCTCGAGGCCGGGGCCCACCTCCTCGCGCCAGACGCGATACTGCTCGGCCACCATGGCGTGGGCGCGCGCGCTGATGGCCGCGAGCTGCTCGGCGGGCGTCAGGCCGTCGGCGGGCGTCTCGGCGACGTTGCCCGAGAGCTGCTGCTTGAGCCCCGCGACGCGGATCATGAAGAACTCGTCGAGGTTCGAGGCGACGATCGCCAGGAACTTCAGGCGTTCGAGCAGCGGCACCGACGCGTCACGGGCCTCGTCGAGCACGCGGCTGTTGAACTCCAGCCACGATAGCTCTCGGTTAATGAACAGCTTCGCGTTCGCCGGATCGGCGGCTACGGGACTCTTGACGAGAGTGGGTTTCCGCGCGCGACGCGCCATGCCGGCAGTCTACCTCAAGCCCCGCCAAGCAACGTGACACCACCGAAATACCCCACACGCTCCTTAACCCGAGCGCAGCGTTGCTTTGAGCGAGCGCCGGAGGTGAGGAATCAGTGAGCCTCGGATAGAAAGCCCACGCGGCGCTCGGGGCCTTGCGGGCCGGCCACGACGGCGCGCCGGTCACGGCGGTGGCCATGAGCGCGCAGACGGGCGCCGCGCAAGATCTCCTCGACGAGATCCCCGAAGGAAAGTCCCGCGCCGCGCGCGATGCGCGGCAACAGGCTCACCGGCATCATGCTCGGCAGCGTGTTGACCTCGAGGACGACCTCGTTGCCGCGCTCGCTCACGATGAGGTCGACGCGCGTCGCGCCCTCGCACCCGAGCGCGTCCTGCGCCAGCGTCGCGAGGCGCAGGGCCGAGCGGTAGCGCTCGGGCGAGAGGCGCGCGGGCAGGTGGTAGTCGGTGCGGCCGGCCGAATACTTGCTCTGGAAGTCGTAGAAGCCGCGCTTGGGCGCCACCTCGACGGCCCCGAGCGCCTTGCCGTCGAGCACGCCCACCGAGATCTCCTTGCCCTCGATGAAGCGCTCGACGAGCACGTCGTCGTCGAAGCGCAGCGCCTCCTCGACGGCCGACTCGAGCTCGAGCTCGTCGCGCGCGACCTTGATGCCGAGCGACGACCCTTCGCCTGCCGGCTTGACGACGACAGGGAAGCCAAACGAGCCGTGGCTCTCAATGACGTCCTCGCCCGAGTCGGCCTGGATGACGTAACCCGGCGCCGTCGGCAGGTTGTGCAAACGGAAGATCTCCTTCGCCTTGCCCTTGTTCATGGCCAGCCCCGAGGCGAGCACGCCCGAGCCCGTATAGGGGATGCCGAGCACCTCGAGGAGACCTTGCACGCACCCGTCCTCGCCGTAGCGGCCGTGCAGCGCGAGGAACGCGACGTCGATGCGGGTCTGGCGCAGCACGAGATCGAGGTCGCGATCGACGAAAATGGGCGCGACATCGTGGCCGCGATCGGCGAGCGACGCCAGGATGGCCTCGCCCGAACGGATCGACACGTCCCTCTCCGCCGAGAGCCCGCCGAGGAGAACGCCGATCTTGCGATGACCCGTCATCTCTCACCGGTACCCTCGGCGCGCGGGTCCGTCAAAAAATTGCACGAAGGGAGGCCCCGGAAACCACGCGACGACCAGGAACGCGATCTGTGGTAAAGGAGGGCGCCATGACGTTCCTCGAGGCCGCGCTCAAGATCCTCACCCGAGAAGGGCGGCCGCTGCATTTCAAGGAGCTCACGGAGCGGGCCATGACGAAGAAGCTGCTGACGTTCGTCGGGCGTACGCCCGAGGTGACGATGCAGACGCAACTCACGGCGGCCGTGAAGAAGGCTCCCGGCAACCCGTTCGTTCGGGTAAAGCCGGGCGTCTTCGGGCTTCTGCGATATCCCGAGGTACCGCCCGAGGAGCCCCCGCCGCCGCCCGAGAAGGCCGAGGCCCCGGAGAGGCCGAGCCGCGCGGCCGGCCCCAGCGCCGACGGCGACGAGGGCGCAGGAAGAGGGCGCCGGCGGCGACGCCGTGGCGGGCGTGGGCGAGGACGCGACGACGCGCCCGCCGTCAACGGCGGCGCCCTGGGTGCCGTCTCCGATAACGACTTGGAAGCATCGGACGAACCGACGGTCCGTGGTCTGTCAGCCGCCGCTCGCGCGGCGGCCCTGGCGGCGACGGGCGTGCTCGAGGGCGACGACGACGCCTCGTCCGACGCAGAGGGAGATGACATGCGCGAGGGAAATGACGCGCGCGCAGGCGCGCAAACGGCGGCGGGCGAGGAGCTCGACGCGGCACTCGAACCAGCCGAAACGACCGGCGCGCCCCCCAGCGAGGGCGACGACGTCGAAGGCGACGGTGACGAGGGCGAGGAAGACGAAGCAGGGAGCGGAGACACCGCTTTCGGTGGCGAGGCAGGAGCGGCGCGGGGGCCTGACGCCGCTCGCGGCGACGACCTCGGCCCTGGCCGGCGGCGGCGCCGGCGCCGGAGACGGCGGGGCGGCGAGGGCGAAGGCCAGAGCACGGCGCGCCCCGAAGGCGGCGGCGCGCTCGGCGCGGCCGGGCCCGAGGGCGGCGGCGAGCTCGCCGCGTCTGGCGCGGCGACGGGCGAAGGGGAGCGCGCTGTGAGCGCGGGCCCCGAGGGCGAAGGTCAGGGTCCGCGCCGGATCATGACGCCGGTCGACGCGGCGCTCGAGATCTTGCGCGGCCAGGCGCCGGGCCGTGGCGTCCACGTCCGCCAGATCGCGGACGCCGCCGCTCGGCGGCGCCTCGTTCACGGCGAGCCCAACGAGGCCTGGCGGGTCATGCGCGCCGCCCTTGCGGCCGAGCCACGCGAGCGCCTGCGCGCGGGGCAGCGGCCGCGCGTGCGCGCCGCGGGCGCCGGTCTCTTCGCCCTCGCGCGCCGGCCCCCGGACGCGGAGGTGGAGCGCGCCGAGCTCGTGTTCGGGGAGGCGCGCCGCGCGCTTCGAGAGCGCACGATCGCCGCCCTCGAGCGCCGCATTGCGGATCTGCCGGCCCCAGCATTCGAGGCCTTGGCGCGCGTGCTCTTGCAACGCGAAGGCTTCGGGCCGGCGACCTTCGTCAAGCGCGTCGAGGGTACGATCTACATCGAGGCTCTCCGCGGGCGTGGCTCGCGTCCCTCGAAGGCGCTCATCGCGCTGCGGGCGGGCGGCAGCTCGGCCGGGCGCCGCGCCATCGGCGAGCTGCGCGCCGGCATCCGCGCACGCGGTCAGGAGGAGGGCCTTCTCATGCTGGCGGGACGTCTGGGCGACGACGCCATCTCCGAGTGGAAGCAGGATGGCCAGCCTATCGAGATCGCCGACGGGCAAGCCATGGCCGAGACCTGCGTCCGTCACGGCGTTGGCGTGATCACCGCGACGGTCAGCGTGGACTTCGTCGACGCCGACTTCTTCGCCGAGCTGTCAGAGGGATGAATCGCGAGGGGGCCGATCCCCTCGAGGAGGTCGTGCCGGATCCGGCGTGGCTGTGGTTGGGGCGGGTGCCGTTCGCGGAGACGGCGGAGCTCCAGGAGAGGCTGCGCGAGGACCTGATCGCGGGGCGGGGGGCAGAGACCTTGTTGCTCTGCGAGCACGACCCGGTCATCACGCTCGGCCGCTCGGCGCGGCGCGAGCACGTGCTCGCTTCGACTGAAGATCTCGCGCGACGCGGCGTCACCGTTCATGCCGCCTCGCGCGGCGGCGACGTGACGTACCACGGCCCCGGGCAGCTCGTGGGCTATCCCATCCTCCGCCTGCGCGGCGGCCTCGTGTCCAACCTCGAGGCCATGGCCCGCGGCCTCGCGGCGGTGCTCGATTCCTTCGGCATCAGCGCGACCTTCAGGCGCGACGCGCCGGGGCTGTGGATAGATCGCGGCAAGGGGAATCCTCTCGCGAAGATCTGCGCCTTCGGCGTGCACGTCCGACACCGCGTGACGATGCACGGTTTCGCGATGAACGTCTCGACGGCGCTCGATGCGTTCGACCTCATCGTGCCGTGCGGCCTGCGCGACGTCGCCGTCACCTCGATGGGCGCGCTCACGGGCGATGCGCCCGCGCTCGCGGCGCTCGCGCCGCGCGCCGCCGGCGCGCTCGCCGAGGCATTCGGCGTTTCGTTCGTGGAGCGCGCTGTTCAGGGCGCGCGCTAACGAAGCGTCAAGACGCCATTGCATTGGCGATTCGGATCACTAGAATGGATCGTGCGTGAAGCGCTCGATGAATCCTCGGGTCATCGTCATCTTCAACCGTGACTTCGAGGGCGCCGAGGCCGACCCGGAGAACAAGGCGCGGGAGGACATCAAGGGGATCGCCGAGCACCTCATCGAGATCCTGGACCGCGCGGGCTTCGCCACTGGCGCCGTCGGCGTCACAGGCGACGTCTTCGGCGCCGTCGCGACGATCAAGGCGTTCGCGCCCGACGTCGTCTTCAACCTGTGCGAATCGATCGGCGGTGACAACCGCTTCGAGCCGCTCCTGCCGCTGCTGCTCGATCGGGAGGGCATCGCCTACACGGGCTCGGGTCCGCTCACGCTCGGGCTCGCGCTGCACAAGCACAAGGCCAAGGAGATCCTGCGGGCCCGCGGCGTCCCCACGCCCGCAGCCGCCTACGTCACGGCGGCCGACCAGGTTGGCGAGATCTTCAAAGTGCCCGACGGCTCGAGCGCGGCACTCCCGTTCCGGCTCATCGTCAAGCCGGCGCGCGAGGACGCCTCCGTGGGCATCCACAGCGACTCCGTCGTGCACGATCGGGCGTCGCTGGCGCGCCGCGTGACCCACGTGCTCTCGCACTACCGCCAGCCGGCGCTCGTCGAGCGGTACGTCGAAGGCCGCGAGATCTACGTCTCGATGCTCGGCCGGCCCACGGGCGCGCCACAGATCTTTCCATTTTACGAGATCGACTTCTCGCTCATGCCTCCCGATCGCCCGCGCATCGTCTCGTTCGACGGCAAGTGGGTCGAGGGCTCGGACGAGTTCATCGGCACGAAGCCGGTGCCCTGCCTCGGTCTGCCCGCCGCGCTGCAGGCGCGCATCACCGAGGTCGCGCTCTCGGCCTTCGAGGCCATGGAGGTGCGAGACTACGCGCGGCTCGACGTGCGGCTGCCCGAGAGCGGACCCGACGCGGGCACGCCGTTCGTGATCGACGTCAATCCGAACTGCGATCTCTCGGACGGAGCGGGCGGCTACTCGAAGGCCGCGGCCGCGGCGGGCCTCGGCTATGATGAGGTGATCCGGCGCATCGTCGATCTCGCGCTCCTGAGACGCCCCCATGCAGACACGATCCCCCTCGCTCCCCGGTCCCGCGCCGCGCGTCGGGACGGAGAGGCCGCGGCGGTGGTCCCGGTCACGGGGAGCGGCTCCGAGGCTCGAGCCCCGCGCCGACGCGCGCGCTCGGGCTGACCTCGCGGGCTGGCGCGACGCTGCCCCGACGTGGAGTGTCCGTCGCGGGCTGTCGCCGCGCCTCTGGCCGGTCTTCTTAGCTGTAGCTTTCGCGATCCTCCTGCCTTCGTTCGGCTGCAAGCGCGAGACGCCGCCCGCTCCGAGGCCGCGCCTGACGCTCTTGGGCGCCGTCTCCGTCCAAGATCTCACTGCGCCCGATGACGCGCCCGCGCGCCTCGATGTCGAAGGCTTGGAGCGAGCGCTGCGTGCGCGGCTGCTCGCGACGGGCCTGTTCGCCGTCGAGGCGGCCGACGCCGGCGCGCCGAGCGGCGTGACGCGGGTCGAGGTCCGGGCCGCCGTCGACAACGCCGAGGTGGCAGACAATGGGCTCGCGCGCGCGCACGTCCTCGTGCGCCTCGAGACGCGCCCGGAGAGTGCGCCCGGCGCCATCTCCGAGGCGCTCGAGGGGGCGGGCGAGGAGAAGTACACGGTTCCTCGTCCGTCCAAGCCCGGCGTGCTCGGGCCAGGCGCGTCGCACGCGCTCTACGACGGGCTCGTCCGGCGCGTCGCGGGCGATCTCGTCTCGGAGCTCGCGGCGCGGCGACGTCTGCGCCAAGGCGCCCCCGAGGCGCTCCGCGCCGCGCTCACGGGCGACGCCGGCGAGCTGCGCATCGAAGCGATCCGCGCCGTGGGCGAGCGTCACCTCGCGAGCGAGGCCGCGGCGTTGCTGCCGCTCCTCGACGATCCCGATGAGCCGACCCGCGACGCCGCGCTCGGCGCGCTCATCGCCCTCGGCGACCGGCGCGCCGTGACCGCGCTGACCCGCTCGCGCTCGCTGCGGGATCGTCGCGAGCTCAGCAAGATCATCGAAGCCGTGTCAATGCTCGGTGGCCAGGAGGCCGACGACTACCTGAGCTTCCTGGCGGGCTCCCACGACGACGAGGAGATTCGGGCCGAGGCGACCGCCGCGCGCGCGCGCCTCCTGCGCCGCGCCGACGCCGCGGCCAAGGGCCCGTGAACACCGGGGAAGTGAGCGACCCGAGCGCGCGTCGATCCGCCGGCGCAGCCGCCAACCTTGGTCGCCACATATATTTTTGCTTTAAATCGCGCTAGTATAGCTCGGTGACAGTCGCCAATTTTGTTGACGGTGCCGGGCCGGAGCCAGTCCCGTTGCTCGACGGCCGCTACGTGGCGGGCCGCAAGCTCGGGCGAGGGGCGAGCGGCGAGACGTTCGCGGCGGAAGACGCGGCGACGGGCGAGGAGCTGGTCGTCAAGCTGTTCGATAGGGCGTCCGGGGCGGCCGCGACGGACGAGTTTCGGCAGCTGCTCTCGGTGGCCCACCCGAACGTCGTCCGCGTTCGCGACATCGGCCGCGCGGCCGACGGGCGCCCCTTCGTCGTCACCGAGCTCGTCCCGGGCGCGGAGCTCGCCAGCGTCGCGTCGATCGTCGATGACGGCGAGCGCCGGCGCGCCTTCGAGGGCGCTGCCCTGGCGCTCGCCGACGCGCTCGCGCACCTGCACGGCCGCGGCGTCGTCCACGGGGACGTGTGCCCGGCAAACGTCCGCCTCGACGCGAAGGGCCGCGCCGTCCTGCTCGACTTCGGCCTGGCGGGACCCCCCACGCCCGGGTCGGGGGCCGCGCGCGGAACGCTGGGCTTCGCCGCGCCGGAGGCGCTCACGGGCGCGCGCACGCCGGCCGGCGATCTCTTCGGGCTGGGCGCCACCTTGTTCGCAGCCTGGACGGGCGCGGCTCCCTTCGGCAGCGGGTTGCCGGCCGTGCAGCGCATGCTGTCGGGACGCGCGCCCGCGCTCTCCTCGGTGAGGCCGGGGCTGTCCGAGGCTTGGGATCGGATCATCGACCGGTTGCTGGCGCCCGATCCGCGCGAGCGCACGCCGAGCGCACGCCAGCTGCTGCGCGAGATCCAGCGCGCCGGCGCCGGGAAGGACACGCCGACGGAGGTGGACCTCGGTGTGCCGTACCCCGAGGGCGATCCTCTCGAGGGTCTGGTCGTCGGACGCGCGGTGGAGCGCGAAGCCGTGCGCGCGGCCCTCGAGCGCCTCGCCGACGGCGCCGCTCCGCGCTCCGTCGTCGCCGTCGTGGGCGGGCCGGGCTCGGGACGCCGCACGCTGATCGACGCCGTCGCGCGAGAGGTGACCGTCGCGATGACGGCGGGCGTGCTGCGGCAGATGCGGCTGCTGCGCGGCGATCTCGACGGCCTCGAGACCTTCGTCGAGTCCACTTCGGGCGTGACCCGATCGGAGTCCGCGCCGGCAGATCTCGAAGCCGACGCGGGCCGCGTCCTGCAGCGGCGGCTCGCCGCGCTCGCGGAGGCGCTCGAGCGGTGCGGAGCGGAGCGCCCGCTGTGCCTGATCATGCCGGAGGAGCCGACGACCGATGCGCTCGCCGCCGTCATGGGGGGAGTGGCGCCATCCGGGCGCGTGCTCCTCATCTTGCCGACGCGCACCCCGGTTCAGCTTCCCTTCGCCGAGAACGTCGTGCTGTCCCCGCTCACGCCTACTGACGTGGCCACCCTCGTGACGCGCGCGC
>DASZFV010000015.1:0-14088 GCA_035939455.1 Polyangia bacterium | reverse complement strand
GCTGCGTCCCCGTGACGTCGAGCGAGCCCGAATCGACGATCCCCGCGACCTCGGCCAGGTGGACCACGAGGCCGGTCGACGACGAGACGCTGAAGATCTCCGTCGCGTTCTTCGCGCGCGCCGGGCCATTCTCGTAGTAGTAGATGTTGGCGTTGACGATGTTCGCGCTCGAGGTTCCGAAGTTGTGGGACGAGGCGGCAGCGAGGGCCCAACCCGCCGGCGCGGTGACGACGCCATTGCTGGCCGTGGTCGTCTGCCACTGGACGACGGCGACCAGAAGGTGGCCGGCCGTGACGGCCTGGGTCGACCACGCGGGGGCCGCGCTCGTCGTGCCGCTCGCCGAGCTGCTCTGCTCGAGCACGGCAACAGCGTGCGCCTGACTGGAGACGGCCAGGAGAGCGACACCCGCGAGGAATGACGCGCCAATCTTGAGCGCCGCCCGAATCCCGGCCGACCGTCCAAGTTTAATCGTGTTGTACATGACACATTAATCGGTAGCAGTATGCGGGGTCTTAACACCCCGACTGGGGGGGGGAACCCTCATATAGCCAGAGGGGAAACACCTAGAGAGCCGTGTCCCCGGGAGCGTCGATGTCGTTCACGCACCCGGGGTTCGCGACCCGGGCTCACCTCACCCCACCTACAGCGCCGCTCAACACTGAGCGGTCGCGTCCTTCTGACGGCGGCTCTTCGTCGGCGGCGACCTTCCCCAGCGGCGCCCGCGACTTACCCTGCTCGCGGGAGGGCGACTCTCATGCTTTCTGCAATGGCGTTCGCGGTGGAGCCCTGATGCCGCGGCCGGTTTGGACGGGTTCGATCAGCTTCGGGCTCGTCAACATTCCCATCAGGCTCGTCCCGGCGATCGATTCGCATCGCGTGGGTTTCCACGAATTCGAGAGCGTTCTCGCGCTCGTCAAGAAGAAGGAGCGCGGCGAGACGATCGAGATCGGCGCCGCGCGCCCCAAGGCTGCGCGCGGCGTCGGGGCCGGCGACGTCACGGATGAGTAGCGCCGCGTCCCCTTCGGTAACCGTCGTCCGAGCCCGGGCGATGCGCGCGGCAGCCCGGCGGCCCCCGCGCCTGGCACATGGATTGAATTTGGAACCGCGAGCCGGTGGGTCGGCGCGGGGCAGCTCTGGGCGCCGGCCCAAGAGAGACCAGGCACAGGAGGCAAGTGGACATGCCGACGACAATGAGGACATCCAGGCCACCCCGCACGAAGGCACACCGTTCGAGGCGGTGGCTTCCCGTATCGTTCGCACTCGCCCTGACGCTCGGCTTCGGGACGGCCGACGCCTGGGCCAAGGGGAACCCGCCCGCACGCGCAGCCACGGAAGCCCCCGCGCCGCGAGAGACGCGGACGCAGGCACCTGCGCCGGCGCCCGACCCGGCCTTCGACGACGTCTACGCCGAACGCGAGGCGAGCGCCGCGGGCCTCGCGGCCTTTCGAGGTGGCGACGTCGTCATCATCGGCAGCACGGGCCTGATCATCGTGCTGCTCGTCATCCTCATCATCTTGCTGCTTTGAAGCTCGCTCTCTTCCGCGCCGGCCGCGCGGCGATCCTCTTGGTCGCCGTCGCCGGTTGCTATCGCGGCTCCGCGCGGACGGTCTCCTTGGCCGAGATCGACCGACAGCCGGGTTGGTTGATGGTCCGCGGCGTGCGCGTCATTCGGCAGGAATCGGCCCATGACTGCGGAAGCGCGGCGTTGGCGATGGTGCTCGACCACTGGGGCGTCGCCGACGCCGCGGCCCAGATCCGATTGGCCATGCCCTCGGCGCGGGAGCAGGGCTCGACCGCGGGCGCGCTCCGCCAACTCGCGCGCGACAAAGGGCTGCGGGCCTTCCTCATCACGGGCGGACAACCGGATCTCGTGCGCGAGCTTCGCGCCAATCGGCCGGTCCTCGTCGGGCTCGTGCAACGCTACACGGGCGACAAGGCCCTGTCTCACTACGAGGTCGTCATCGGTATCAACGAAACCACCGGCCACGTCCTGCTCCTGGATCCGGGACGCGGCCCCCGCGAGGATGGGCTCGCGTCTTTCGACCGCGAATGGCGCGACGCGGGGCGGCTCACGCTCGTCGTCGCGCCGGCATGAGAGCGGGGCGCATCTGCGGCGCCGGCCCGCTCGTTGGCGCCACCGTGGTCGCGCTTCTGGGCGCAGCGTGCGGCACCGCTTATCAACCAGCGGCGAGCCCACGCATCGGCATCGTCATCCGCCACGGCGTTCCTTGGTACGTCAAAGAAGGCGCCGAGACGCCGATTGGACCACTGGGCGGCAATCTCCCAGCGCTCGTCGCGGGCGAGCCGGACGCCGTTCGCTACGCGCGGCGCGCGCGCCGCCAGCTCGTCCTCGGCGTCCCTGCCTACGTGTGCGGCCTCGCCGCGGTCGTCGTCGGCGCCGCGATCGCCAAGCCGGCGGGCTGGTTCGCCGCCGGCGCGGGCGTCGCGACCGCCGGAGTCGGCCTCAGCCTCATGGGCGCGGGCACAATGAACGCGGTCGACGCCATCAACGTCTACAACGACCACGTCGAAAACGCGGCGTCCCGCTGAAGGCTAAGGCGCGGACGCGCTCTCGATACACTTGAGATCGTTCCCCGCGACGTGACATACGAAGATCTTCCGATTCGCGCCGAGGAGGGAGTTGCGGGCGAGGACCACCGTTCCGTCCGGTGTCGCCGCCATCCCGCTGTAAGCGCACCCGCCGGCGAAAAGACCCGACAAGCCGATGCAGACCGCGAGCATCGCGGCGAGGCCTAGGGATTTCGTGGCGTTCGGGAACCGTCGAATGCCTGGCATGGGCGCTCCTTGGATGAGGTTTCTCAACGCATAAGCACTGATCCCGGTCGCGGCGACCGTCGCTCACAAAATCGCTCGCGCATCTGGCGCGCCCCGGGACCGGCCTTACCTTGTCGGTAGAATGCCCGATGCATCCACGCCGGCCCGCGCGACCATGGCAGAGGACACAAGAGCAAGCCGTCGCTTCACGGTCTGCGGCGGCACGGACGTGGGCCGAGAGCGCGACGAGAATCAAGACACGTTCGTGATCGCAGATCTCGCGTCCGGCCGGATGAGCCGCCCGTGCGTCCGCACCGAGGTGTCGGTCTGCCACCCCGGGATGCTGGCCGTGGTGTGCGACGGGATGGGCGGCCCGCCCGCGGGTGACGTCGCCGCGGAGGTGGCCTCCGCGACGATCAAAGACGAGCTCGCCGGGGCCGGCTCGGCGCTCATGAACGCGCCCGGGCCCACGCTGAAGAGCGCGCTCGAGGGCGCGAACCGCGCCATCCTCGCGGAGGCCAACGCCCACCCGGAGGACAAGGGCATGGGCACGACCTGCACTGCGGCCGTCTTCGGCCTCGATCATCTCTCGCTCGCCCAGGTGGGTGACTCGCGCGCCTATCTGCTGCGGGGTGGGCGGCTCGAGCTCCTTACGCGAGATCAGACCATGGCGTCGCAGCTCGTCGAGGCGGGTGTCCTGCGGCCCGATCAGGTCGAGCACTTTCCGTATCGGCACGTCCTCGCACAAGCGCTCGGCACCACGGGGCGCGTTCAGCCGGTCATCACCGACATCCCGCTCCAAGAGGGCGATCGCGTCCTCCTGTGCTCGGACGGCCTGCATGGCCCCGTGTCGGACGATGCGATCGCGTCGATCCTCAAGGCGCCCGACGATCCTGCCGCCGCCGCGAAGGCGCTCATCGCCGCCGCGCTCGCTTCCGGCGGACCAGACAACGTCACGGTCGTCGTCGCCGACTGCGGCCCGCTCGAGGCGCCGCGTTGAAGAGGTTGGTGCTCGCCGCCCTCGCCGTCGTGGCGCTGGGAGCGCTCGGGCTCGTCGCCTGCGGCGCGCATGGCGGCGGCGCGCCCTCGCCCCGCGATCAAGCCGCCGAGAAGCCTCCGTGGGACGCGGGGCTTCCGCTGCCGCCAGCCCCCGGCGGGCGCGGCGTCATCGTTCCGTCGGACGTCGGCCTCGGCGCCGGCCCTGCCGGACCCACGAGCAACAGCCAGACGTCTCCGCCGCTGAGCCCGGCGCCGACCTCGACCACGGGACAGTAGCCCGGCCTGCGCTCTGGCGGCGCCATGTAGCGGCGCGCGGGCGGGCCGCCGCCGATCGGCCGGGGGATCCGGTAGATTCGGCGGCGCCGATGAAAGTCCTGCTCCTCACGCCGCCGATGGTCCAGGTGAACACGCCCTACCCGGCGACGGCATACCTCACGGGATTCCTGCGCACACACGCCGCCGCTCGCGGCGTCGTGGCCGCGCAGGACGATCCGGCGCTCGCGCTCGTCCTGCGCCTGCTGTCGCGGGACGGGCTCGCGGCGGTCGGCGACGAGCTGGAACGAGAGCGGCCCCGCGCCGCGCGCCGCCGGGAGATCGCGGTCCGCCCGCCATCGGTGGCGTTCTTCCTCGCCGAGCGCGAGCGCTACCTCGCGACGATCGACGCCGTCGTGCGCTTCCTCCAAGGCGGCGACCCGACGCTGGCGCTGCGCATCGCAGGCCGCGCGTTCCTGCCCGAGGGGCCGCGCTTCGCCGTGCTGCGCGACGACGCCGACGACGAGACGCTGCTCTGGGCCTTCGGCGAGCTGGGGCTCGTCGATCGCGCCAAATACCTGGCCACGTTGTACATCGACGATCTGGCCGACGCGGTGCGCGACGGCATCGACGCGCGCTTCGAGCTCGCGCGCTACGGCGAGGCGCTCGCGGCCAGCGCGCCGACCTTCGACGCGCTTCGCGAGGCGCTCGAGGCCCCGCCCACCTTGATCGACACCTGGCTCGACGAGCTGGCCGTCGCAATGGCCCGGCGCCACGCGCCGGATCTCCTCGCGCTCACCGTGCCGTTCCCCGGCAACGTCTATGGCGCGTTCCGCATCGCGCGCGCCGTGAAGCGCGCGCGACCGGGGACCGTGGTCGCCCTGGGCGGCGGCTACGTCAACACGGAGCTGCGCGGGCTCTCGGATCCGCGCGTCTTCGAGCACGTCGACTACATCACGCTCGATGACGGCGAGGCGCCGTTACTGGCGCTCATCGACTTCCTACGCGCGGGCCGGGACGAACGGCGGCCGCTGCTGCGCACGATGCTGCGCGAGGGCGACCGTGTCGTCACGCGCAGCGATCCGTCGCTCCACGACATTCCCCACGCCGAGACGGGCACACCCACCTACGACGGCCTGCCCCTCGGGCGCTACCTGTCGCTCGTCGAGATGCTCAACCCCATGCACCGGCTCTGGTCGGACGGCCGCTGGAACAAGCTGACCGTCGCGCACGGCTGCTACTGGAAGAAATGCACGTTCTGCGACGTCACGCTCGACTACATCGGCCGTTACGATCCGCTCGCGGCCGACCTGCTCGTCGATCGCATCGTCGCGCTCGCCGCAGAGACCGGCCAGAGCGGCTTTCACTTCGTCGACGAGGCGGCGCCCCCCGCGGCGCTGCGCGCGCTCGCGGAGCGTCTCATCGCGCGCCGCGTGACCATCACGTGGTGGGGCAACATCCGCTTCGAGAAGACCTTCACGCCCGCCCTCGCCGCGCTCCTCGCGCGCTCGGGCTGCGTGGCCGTGAGCGGCGGCCTCGAGGTGGCGTCCGATCGCCTGCTCGACCTCATGGAGAAGGGCGTGACCGTGGCCCAGGTGGCCCGCGTCTCGCGCGCCTTCACCGAGGCCGGCATCATGGTTCACGCGTACCTGATGTACGGCTTCCCCACCGAGACGCAGCAGGAGACCATCGACGCCCTCGAGCGGGTGCGCCAGCTCTTCGAGCAGGGCTGCATCCAGTCGGCGTTCTGGCACCGCTTCGCGGCCACGGCCCACAGCCCCATCGGCCTGCGCCCCGAGCTCTTCGGCATACGCCTGCGGCCCGAGCCAGCGTCGACCTTCGCGCGCAACGAGCTGCCGTTCGAGGACCCGGTCGGCTGCGATCACGAGACGCTCGGCCGCGGGCTGCGCAAGGCCGTCTACAACTTCATGCACGGCATCGGCCTCGACGTCGATGTGCGCACGTGGTTCGTGGACGGCCCGAAGGATCGCCCGAGAGCCCGGGCGAAGCGGGCGCCCCGCCTGCCCCCGCCCGACGTGCCGCGCGACTTGATCCGCAAGGCGCTCCGCGCCCCATAACCCCGCGCCGCGTCGTCTGCGTAGCGCCTGGCGCGCCGGGGACGCCGCTTGCTCGCGAGCGACAGCTCACCGAGGCGACCTGCGACCTCCCCGAGGGGCGCTCGCTCGATCAGACGTTGCGTGAGCCCCTCGTGTCGCAGCGCCGTCCGGGCGCGGGAGGGACCAGGTCAGAGAACGCGGCCGCGGAACGAGTGAACGACCTTGTCCACGAGCGCGGCGACGGGCGTCGGGCGGGGAGCGCGGACGGCAGCGGCCGCCGAGCCCCCCCCGGGCAGAACCTCGCCCAGCATCTTCATGAGCTCGTCGAACGCGAACGGCTTGACGAGGAGCGCGATCTCGTCCAATCCGGCGCGGGCGAGCCGCGCGCGCGCCAGCGTGGGGTCGCTGCCGGTCATCATGATCGCGGGTACCTGGCAGCCCTCGCGACGCATCCGCGCGAGGAGATCGACGCCATCGCCCCCGGGACCGAGATCGAAATCGGTCAGCACGGCGGCGGGTGATTCGCTCTCGATCACCCTGAGCGCCGACTCGACGGAGCTGGCGGCGCGGCCCGCGTGGCCGAGGCGGATGAGGCTGCGGGCAAGCGAGCTACAGATGAGGCTATCGTCGTCGACAATCAGCAACTTCATGGCATCTCCGGTTGCGTGTTCGGTCTACGCGGATGTCAGGTGCGAAGTCGCGAGGAAAGGTTGCGAGAAAAAAACCGGGGGCTCCGTGTAAGGCCATATCGCACCCCTGGCTACCTCGGGCGCGCCAGCTGGCCTGTGGCGCGTGGATTCGCGCAACTTTTCTCCGGCGCCCGCCTACCAACGCTGAGATGATCCTGGCTGTGCAGTCCCTGGACAGCGAAGAGGCCGCGCGCGATCTCGCGCGCCGGTGCGTCGAGGGCGACCGCGCCGCGCAGACGCGCCTCTTCCGCGAGGAGGTGAGGAGGGTCCACGGACTCCTCTACCGCGTGCTCGGCCCGAACGGCCCTCACGAGGACCTGATTCAAGAGACCTTCCTGCGCGTGTTCCGGTCACTCCCGCAATTTCGTGGCGAGTCGCAGCTCACGACGTGGATCGGCGGCATCGCCCTCAACGTCGCGTACGGCTACCTCCGCTCCAACCCGCCGCCGGCCGTGCGCCTCGAGCTCGTGCCCGACGCGCGCGTCGACGAATCGGAGGCCGAGCAGCAGGTGGCGGCGCGCCAGGGCCTCCGCCGCGTCTACCAGCTCCTCGAGAGAATGGACCCGAGGCTGCGCATCGCTTTCACGCTGCACGCCATCGACGGGCGGTCGCTGCGCGAGGTCGCCGAGCTCATGTCCGCGTCGCTCGTGGCGACCAAGGCCCGCGTGTGGCGCGCGCGCCGCGAGCTCGACAAACGCGCCAAGCGCGATCCGCTGCTGGCGGCATTCCTGGGCGGCGTCCTCGGCGACGCGGCGGAGGGCGCGGGATGAAGCACGGACCGATCCCGCCGACGCCTCTGCTCGCCGACGCGGCCGTGGCACGCATCGAGCGCGGCCTGTTCGCGGCGCTCGACGCGCGCCCGCTCGCGCCCGCGCTCCCTTGGGTCTCGAGGCGGCGCGGTCTCGCGATCGCGCTCGCGGGCGTGGCCGCAGCCGCCGGGCTCTTCGCGGTCCGTGAGGGACACCGCGGCGAGACGCTCCCGGCGCGCGCGCAGCTGAGCACCGCGCAGCTGAGCACCACGACGAGCGGCTCGCGCATCGCCATCGGGGGCGCCACGCTCGACGTCGCGCCGCAGTCCGCGATCAGCTTCGGCGGCGAGCGAGGCGGCACCGTCGTCGTCGTGCTCGATCGCGGGACGGTCACCTGCGAGGTGGCGCCCCGCGCCAAGCGCGCGCCGTTCATCGTGGAGGCGGGCGCGACGCGCGTGACCGTCATCGGCACGCGCTTCTCCGTCCGTCGCGTCGGCGAGCACGCGACGGTGTCGGTCGACCACGGCCTTGTCGAGGTGGCCGACACGAACATGACCGAGCTCGTCCACGCGGGCGAGCGCTACACGCCGGGCCAGGCGGTCACGCGCGAGCCCGTCGCGTCGTCGGCGCCTAGTCCCGTGGCGACCGCGCCGACGCCGGCCCTCGCGACGCCGGCGGCCGGCGCGACCGCGCGCGTGCCCACCCGTGAAGACCCGACTCCGGCGCCGCGTCAGCGTCACCCGCGCCGGGTCGCGCTGGCGGACGCCGAGGTTCGCGCGCCCGCGGCGGCGCGCACACCGGCGGAGGACGGGACGCCCGCGGCGGCGCGCACACCGGCGGAGGATGGGACGCCCGCCGCGGCCGCTCGGTCCCACGACCTGGCGCTCGCCGACCGACCCGCCACGAGCGCGCTCGCCGACGTTTCGGCCGCGGCGCCGCGCCCCGACACGCCGCTCGGCGCGCAGCGCCGCTCGGTGCAGGTCTTGTTCGAGCTGGCCGCGCAGCTCGAGATCCGCGATCCCGAGGCCGCGCTTCGCATCTACGGCGAGCTCGCGGCCGGTGAGGACGGCTGGGCTGCGAGCGCCTTGTTCGCCTCGGCGCGCCTCGAGAGTGAGCGCGGCCAGGCCCACCTCGCGCACGAGCTCTGCGAGACCTATCTCCACCGATTCCCGCGCGGCCCCAACGCCGACGACGCCCGCACGTTGCTCGCGCCGGCGCGCTGACCGTCCGTGCGCCCGCCCGCAGACATCGCCGGCTCTGCGGCGCCCACCCGACGAGCCCGCGCGTGGGCGTTCTCTGTCCTGCTCCTCGCGAGCCGGCCGGGGCGCGCGGATTCGGAGCGGGTCGTCCTCGGCACGCACGATGCCGCGCTCGCTTCCGCCTTGTCGGTCGCCGTCTCGCCACGGGGGTTGTCTGTGTTCGAGCTGCCCGGCGAGTTGAAGGGCGCCGCAGACGACATTGAAGCCGCGCGCCGGGAGATCTCGGTCCCCGGCACGGTGGCCGTCGTCTGGCTTTGCGACGACGAGAGCGGTGCGCACGCGCTGTGCTTCTGCGGACGCGACGGGGTCCTCGCCGTGAGGCCCCTGTCCGTGACGACGCCGCTCGGGCCGCCCGACGCGGCCGCGGTGGCCCTCTCCGTCAAGATGCTGCTCGGCGCCCCGCCCCCTCCCCCCGCCCCGACGCGATCGCCAGAGCCGACGACGAGACCCTCTCTGGCGCCGATGGCGGCGCAGCTCTCCCCGGGCCGGCCCGCGCCACCGACGCTGGCCGTCGAGCTCTTCGCGGGCGCTCGCTTGCAGTCACCCCCCTCGCAAGACGTCGGTCTGCGTCTTGGAATCAAAGGCGTGCTCACCCCCGAGGCGTTCGGGCGGGCGCTTGGCGTCGGCGTCGGGCTCGCGGCCGGTCCGTCGCTCGCGTCGGGAGGGGGTGCGCCGACGGGGCGAACCGTGAACGATGTCGCGATCGAGCTCTGCGCCCACGGCCGTCTTCCCCTCGCTCCGCTCTGGCTCTGGCTCGAGCTCGAGCTCGGCCCGTCCGCTCACGTTCTCTCCGTCGACGCGGGACCTCCCGCCCCACGTCGGACCGAACTCGCGCTCGACGCCCTCGGGGGCGTCGTCGTGCCCTTCGGCCACACCGTCGTGGGCCTCCGCGCGGGCGGATTCTACGTGCTCACGTCGCCGAGCGCCGCGGCTGGGGGCGTGACGCCCGCCGCGCTGCCGCGCTGGAACGCCGAGGCGATGCTGACGGTCGGCCTCGCCTTTCGCTAGGCCTAACCGTCAGCGCGACCGCGGTCAGCCTGCTTCGGAACTGGAATCCGAGGCGCTGTCCGTGCCGCCGTCCGAACCGACGTCGCTCGAGGAGGTGTCGGTGCCGGTCTCCGCGGCCGGGGCATCCGAGGCGTCGCTACCCGAACCGGCGTCCACGGCGTCACCCGCGTGGTCGGTCGCCACGTCGGTCGTCGTCGTGTCGGTCGCGTGATCCGTCGCGACATCGGACGCCATGTCGAGATGAGCGTCGGCGCCCCCGCCGCCCGCGGCGGCGTCAGCGCCCGCGCTGCCACCCGCGCCCGCGGCGGCATCGGCGCCAGCGTTGCCGCCCGCGCCCGCTCCACCCGTACCGGCTCCGCCGGTGCCCGCTCCGCCGGTGCCCCCTCCGCCGGCTTTTCCACCGTCAGGATTCTTGGTCCCGCTGCTCCCGCAGGCGACCAGAACCAACCCCAGGACCATCGAACAACCAATCAGGCGAAGTGAGCGCATCGGGATCCTTTTGTAAGTTGCGGTCCGTGAGTATCACAACGGGCCACGGGCCGCAATGCGGCAAAATGTCGCGCCTCATCTTTTTTTCCCCTGGAAGCGGACACGGCGGCACGAAAGCAACCGGCGAAGCGGCCCTCGCGCCACCCCTAGCTCGGCAAGCCGAGGTCGCGCCAGCCCACCATGCCGCCAGCGAGGTTGGCGACACCTGGCAGGCCCGCCTTCGCGAGGATCACGGTCGCCATTCCCGCGCGTCTGCCCATTCGGGCGCGATCTCGGGCAGGCCGGCGTACGTCAGCACGACCGGGCCCCAGGGCGGCAGCGACCCCGCGTCGGCCACGGCGCGTCGGTGTCGGGCCGCCCCGCGCGCATGTTCGCCGGTACGGCGACGGCGAGCTGCTTGGGGTGCGGCAGCCCGAGGTTGCGCATGTACCCGACGAAGTCCTCCTCGCGGGCGCCCCCGCCGATGCGCGGGTTGTAACGACGCTCCTCGCCGATCGAGCTCGCGGTGCGCCCTTCGTAGTCGTGCGCCGGGTGAACGAGGCACCCGTCGGGAAGCGTGAACAGCTGCTCGCGGATAGACCGGAACAGGCGCCCCGCGTCCCCCTGCTGAAAGTCCGTGCGGCCCGCGCCGCGGATGAGCAGCGCGTCGCCCGTGAAGACCATGCCGTGGTCGCCGGTGACGAACGACAGGCAGCCAGCGGTGTGACCGGGCGTGGCTCGGACCTCGAGCGCGTGCGCGCCGAACCTAACCGCGTCGCCGTGGGCCAGTGGCCGGTCGACGTTCTCCGCCCCCTAAACCGCCGCGAGCGCCACCTGGCCGCCGAAGGCCGCTCTCATGAGCCAGGCCCCCGTGACGTGGTCCGCGTGACAGTGGGTGTCGAGCGTGCACAGCAGCGCGAGCTCGAGCTCGCGGATGAGCGCGGCGTCGCGCGCGTGCTGCTCGAAGACACAATCGACGAGCACTGCGTCGCGCGTCCGTTCGTCGGCCAGCAGATAGGTGTACGTGCTCGAGGCCGGATCGAAAAGCTGTCGGAAGATCACGCGACACGATACCAGCGTCGAGCACGAACGGGTCTAACGAGGGACCAGCGCGCGCGCGTCGCCGAGCGCTGAGCCCGACGTGGCGATCGATCACGGGGCCCGCCGCTCGTCCTCGAGCAGGCGGAGATTTCGGCCGAGACCCGGCAAGCCGGGCTCGAGCCGCTCGGCGGCCTCATAGGCCCCGCGCGCGGCGTCGAGCGAGCCCGCGAGCTGAAGAACGGCGCCCAGGCTCGCCTGCGCCTCGGGGAGCGCAGGGAAGTGCGCCACGGCTCGCTCGAGCGCGCGGCGCGCCTCCGGGATCCTGCCGCGACGCCGCAGGTCGTTCCCGATGTCGTACTCCACGACGCCAGCGACCTCGTCTTCGGTGAGCGGACGGTCGTAGACGGGAGCCGTCGTGCGCGGCACGGGCCAGCGGGCGCGGTACCAGTCGGGCGTCTCCTCGTCGCCGCGGCGGAGCAGCTCGACTGGACGCCAGCGGCCATCGTCCCAGGCGCGCACGAAGAAGTGCCCCGGGACGACCACGCCGCGTATGGGGATCTCGAGGAGGCTGCCCAGGCCGAGGTAGAGCGTGCCGAGGCCCACGCAGCTGCCCCGGTGGCTGCGCAGCACGGAGGGAAGCAAGACGTACGCGAGAGAGGTGTCGTCGACCTCGCGCCTGAAGCCTTCCTCCTCGAAGACGAGGCGGTTCAGGACCTCGACAGCGGAACCCATCCCGCGCCGAGCCAGCGCGGCGCGCGCGGCGGCCGCGAGCCGCTCGAGGTCGAGCGCGGCAGCGGCGGGATCGGCGGTCGGGCCAACCTCGAGGCCGCGCGAGATCGTCAGCAGGCGCCGCGCGAACGGCGCCTCCGAGACGGCCGAACCCCCGCGGCGCCTCTCGCAGGCCGCGAGCAGCAGCAGGACGAGCAGGGCCCGCCTCACTTGACCTTCAGCGGCTCCCATTCCTCCCAGTAGTTGTAGAGATCGCGCGCCGTCATGATCCAGACGACGAGCTTCTTGCTGCCGAGGGCGTCGGCGCCGCGGCGCATGAGCTTCTGCCGGACGTTCGGCCCGCCGCCGTAGCTCATGACGAGATCGACGGGCACGCCGACGTCGAGAGCGAGGTGCGCGGAGACGCCGGCGTGCTCGGCGTCCATGAGCTCGTAGACGCCTGTGAAGCTGTCGCCCAGGACGACGATCGGGCTCGTGTCGTCGTCCTCGTACGGCGTGCCGTCCGCCCGCAGCACCTGATGCGCGATGAGGGTCTCGGGCTTGTACCTGCGCCTCTCGGCGACGGGCAGTCGCGAATGTAGGTCTCCGTGGCGGCTGAACGTCGTCTGCTTGCTGTGGAGCTTCTGCCCGTTGCGCGCGGCGGCGCCGTACCAGGGGTACCTCTTTACCCGTTCGGAGATGAGCTCGGCGGCGAGCCGGAGCCCGCGATCCGTCCAGTGCGTGTCCTGGTGCTGGAAGAGCAGCTCGCGCTCGACCTTGTCCGGCTCGCGCGCCGCGAGGAACGCGGGCAGCAGATCGACCGTCTCGACGCCGGCCAGGCCGAGGTCGTAGAGCAGCTTGCGTTCGTAGGGGTTGACCACCCGACCCGCGAAGCCCTTCGCGCGGGCGTCGATCTCCTCGGGGAAGATCTCGGCCTTCGTGGGCACCGGCACGAAGAGGAAGTCCACGCCGCGCGCCTCGAGCTCCTTCTTGAACTCGACGATGACGGGGAGCGGATTTTTGCCCTTGGGCTGACTCTCGAGATCGCCGCCCACGGCGTATTCGAGGCTGTTCCGGAAGAAGAGGAACCCGTCGGTCCCGGCGATGCCTTTCACGGTCGTCGGCGTCGCGCCGAGCACGCGCCGCACGATCTCGCCCCAGGGCGCCACCGAGGCCGCCCATTTTTCCCAGGAGCCGCCGCCCGTCGTCGCGAGCTCCTTGCGAATGGCGTCGACGACGACCTCGGGGTGGGGGCTCGGCTGCGTCTTGGGCAGCGTCGGAGCCGGCGCCGCGCGCGCCGTCGCCGGCGTCGACGACGTACCTTGTCCCTTGACGACGAACACCTCGTAGGTGGCTTTTCCCTGCGGCTTTCCGCGCATGACGATCGTCGGCGCCTCGAACGTGTGACCACCGAGCTCGGTCTTGATGTCGGCCTCCGTGGCGTCGCTCGGCCAGGTCGCGCCTGCGACCATGAGGTCGGTGTTGTAGGACGGGTACCAGTAGCCCGAGAGCTGATTGGCCCATGTCTTGATCTCGGCGCGCGAGAGCACCTTTCGTGAATAGTCGCCCAGAATGGCCTCGACGACGGCGGCGCTCACGTGCGTGGGCGCCACGCGCCCGTAGATCTCCGGGAAGCCGTCGCCGTCCTGATCGGGCAACGCCCCGAGGGCCTCGAACCAGGGCTCGAACTCCACCTTCGCCCAGAGCTCCGGCGTCGGCCCCGCGTGAACGAAGAGCTCGCTCGCGAACTGCGGCACGATCTGCGGGCCACCCGCAAGACCCCAGCTCTCGCCGTGCACGGCGCCGCCGACGTCCTCGAGGTCGGACGCGCCCGCGACCTTGCGCGCCGACAGGTATTCAACCACGGGCGCGAACGCCAACGGATGCGCGCGCTCGTCAGCCGTGAGCGGCGTCCGGCCGATGTCGCCCGTCAGCGTCGCCGCCTCGACGAGGCCGTGAAAGGGCGCCGTCGCCACGGCGACGCCGCCGGCGGCCCGCGCGCCCGCGGGCTCCGGATCGGCGATCATGAAGTTGGCGTGGTAGGCGGCGTCGTCGAGGTTGGCGCGCGTCGGCTCGTCGATCT
>DASZFV010000014.1:0-2036 GCA_035939455.1 Polyangia bacterium | reverse complement strand
TTGTCGGGCGCGATGCCGCCCTTCTCCGGCGCAGTCTCCGCGTTCTTCACAATGTGAACGCGCTGCTCGCCCGTCACGGTGTCTTCGGCGCAGCCGAAGGCCGTCGCCGCGACGAAACCGAAGACCATGAGGTGAACGCCCAACGTCGTGCGGGTCATCATCGTGACCTCCTCTCGGGCCGGGAAAATAGCCTCGGGCTCAGTCTTTGAGCAAGGACGAAGCGATCACGAGGCGCTGGATTTCACTCGTGCCCTCGTAGATCTCCGTGATCTTGGCGTCGCGAAAGTGCCGCTCCGCGGGAAAATCGGCGAGGTAACCGTAGCCGCCGAAGACCTGCACGGCCTCCTTGGCGGCGCGGTTCGCGACCTCGGAGGCGAAGAGCTTCGCCATGGCGGCCTCGCGCGTGTAGCGCGCGCCCGTGTCCTTCTTGGCGGCAGCCCGCCACAGCAGGAGGCGCGCCGCCTCGATCTCCGTCGACATGTCGGCGAGCTTGAACTGGATGGCCTGGTGCTGGGCGATCGGCTGGCCGAAGGTCTTGCGCTCCTGCGCGTAGCGCACGGCGTCTTCGAAGGCCGCCCGCGCGATGCCCACGGCCTGCGCCGCAATCCCGATGCGCCCGCCGTCGAGCGCGCGCATCGCGATCTTGAAGCCCTCGCCCTCGGCGCCGAGGAGCGCGTCCGGGCCCACGGCGGCGTCGGCGAGGAAGACCTGCGCCGACACGGCGCCGCGGATGCCGAGCTTGTCGTCGGGCTTGCCGATCTTCACGCCGGGCGCATCGGTCGGAACGATGAAGATCGAGATGCCCTTCGTGCCCTGGCCGGGGTCCGTCTTGGCAGCGACGAGGATGATGTCGGCCGCGGGCGCGTTCGTGATGAAGTTCTTCGTGCCGTTGAGCACCCACCCCGCGCCGCTCTTGACGGCCGCCGTGCGCTGCGCCGCCGCGTCCGAGCCCGCCTCGGGCTCAGAGAGCCCGAAGCAGCCGATGGTCTCGCCCGCCGAGAGGCCGGGCAGCCAGCGCGCGCGCTGCGCGTCGGTGCCGGACGTCACGAGTGGCGCGCACACGAGCGAATTCTGCACCGACATGATGACGCCCACCGAGGCGCAGGCGCGCGAGATCTCCTCGAGGGCGAGCGCGTAGCTCACGGCGTCCATGCCCGCGCCGCCCCACTTCTCGGGCACCATGACGCCCAGCAGGCCGAGCTCCCCGAGACGGCTCACGAGCGCGCGGGGAAACTGGTGCGCGCGATCGATCTCGGCGGCGCGCGGTAGGATCTCCTTGGTGGCGAGGTCGCGCGCCGTGTCGCGCAGGAGCGTCTGCTCGGCGGTCAGGTCCAGGTCCATGCGCTCTCCTTTTCAGACGCGTCGCTACCGGCGGGACCATGCCGGCGCGCGCTTTTCGACGAAGGCGCTCATGCCTTCCCGTTGATCGGCCGTACCGAACAGACCCGCGAAGAGCTGGCGCTCGAGCTCGATGGCGTCCCGCAGCGGCAGGTCGGCGCCCTCGCGCGCGGCGCGCTTGGCGGCGGCGACGGCCAGGGGCGCGCGCGACGCGATGACGGCCGCGACCTCGCGCACGCTCGGCAGGAGCGCTGACGGCTCGAGCACGGCGTTCACGAGACCGAGGCGCAGCGCCTCGTCGGCGTCGATGACGACGCCCGTGAACAGGAGCTCCGACGCGCGCGAAAGGCCCATCCGCCGCGGCAACAGCTGCGTGCCCCCCAGCCCCGGGATGACGCCCAGGCCCACCTCGGGCAGGCCGAACCTCGCCACGCGCGACGCGTAGATGAAGTCGCAGCGGAGCGCGAGCTCGCAGCCGCCGCCGAGCGCGAACCCGTTCACGGCGGCGATCACGGGCGCCGCCATGCCAGCCATGACCTCACCGAGCCGGTGGGAGATCGCGGCGAGCGCGCCCGCCTGCGCGCCCGACATGGCGGCCATGGCCTTGATGTCGGCGCCGGCGACAAAGGCTTTCTCGCCCGCGCCCGTGAGGATCACGCAGCGCACACCCGGCTCGGCCGCGAGCGCCGTGAACGCGA
>DASZFV010000013.1:0-4765 GCA_035939455.1 Polyangia bacterium | reverse complement strand
GACGTCCTGCACGCGGACGCCCACGCGCGAGAGGGCGCGTTTGTCGACGTCGTCCCAGGTCCATTCGGGCCGCTCGACGCCGCCGGACGGCGCCGCGTCCAGCGCGCCCGCGCGGGCTCCGTCGGACGCCTCGTCGACACGCATGGTGCCGATGAGCCGCACGTGCCGGTCCTCTCTCAGCGGGAACGCAGCCAGAAAGCCCGCGTCGTCGAGCGCGACGTGCAGCTCGCCGTCGGCGCCCGGTCCGTCGGCCTCGAGATCGGCGACGTAGAAGACGTGCGAGTACGTCCCGCCCGGGAACCCGAGGCCGAGGCCGTGCCGCACGCTCGAGCTCGCTCCGTCGCAACCCGCGAGGTAGGCGGCCTCGCACGCCTCGGTGCGGCCGTCGCGCCTCGTGAGGAGCGCGCGCACGGTGTCGCCGTGGACGTCGAAGCGCGTGAGCGCCGTGCCACGCTCGACGAGGACGCCGGCCCGTTCGAGCTCGGCCGTGAGCAGGCGCTCGTGCTCGTCTTGCGCGAGCATCAACATGAACGGGAACTTGCTGCGACCGCTGCCGATGTCGCCGAACGGAATGTGCGCCACCTTCTCGCCGTCTACCCATAGGTTGAGCGCCTCGAGCGTCCGGCCGCGCGCGACGGCGTCGTCCGCTATCCCAAGCTGGCGGTAAAGCTCCAGCGTCCGCGCCTGCACGGCGATGGCGCGCGACGTCCGCGGCGGCGACGGCTCACGCTCGACGACGCGCGCGCGCACGCCCGAGCGAGCGAGCCACAGCGCGAGGGCGAGGCCCGTGGGACCCGCGCCGGCGACGAGAACCTGGGTGGCGGAGCCCGGCATTGCGCGCCCCGACAACGTGGGTACGCCAGGTGACGTGTCAAGGCGCGCGTATCTGGAACTGACGGCGGCGGGGTTGGCAGCGGCACGCTCGATGGACAGGTTTGTCCCTACGGAGGGAGGGCGCCGTGACACATGAAAGCAGACACGCGCTCGTGATCGGCGCCGGCGTGGCGGGACCGGCGATGGCGTTGTTCCTGAAGAAGATCGGAATAACGTCGACGGTGTACGACCCCATGCCGCCGACGCACGGAGTCGGCGGCGGGCTCGTCCTGGCGCCCAACGGCATGAACGTCCTCGCCGAGCTCGGCCTCGCGGACGAGATCAAGAAGCGGGGCAGCCTCGTTATCGAGAACCGCTTCTACACGGAAGCGGGCCACCGCATCGCGCGCTTGAGCAACGGCGGCGCCCGCTATGGCCAGCCCGCGGTCGCCCTCATGCGCGATGATCTGCATAGGCTGCTGCTCGAGGAGCTCGCGGCGCGCGGCATCCTCGTGCGGTTCGGCAAGCGGCTCGCGAAGGTGGTGCGCAATGACCGCACGAAGATCATCGCGCGCTTCTCCGACGAGACAACGGCCGAGGGCGACCTCCTCATCGGCGCGGACGGCATCGAATCGCGCGTGCGCAAGGCGGTGTTTCGCGAGGCGCCTCCGCCCTCGTTTACGGGCGTCGTGGGCGTCGGGGGCGTCACGGCGGCGGTGGCGGTTCCGCGCCTGTCGGCCGAGGAGAAGCAGAGCCTGACCTTCACGTTCGGCGCGCGCGGGTTCTTCGGCTACTGCGGCGCGCGCGGCGGCGACGTCATGTGGTGGAGCCAGCAGCGCCGCGAGCGCCGGTTCCGGCCCGCCGAGCTCGAGGACCGCTCGCGAGAGGCGATGCACGAGGAGCTCCGGGGCACCTACGGTGGTTACCACGCGCCCATCGCGGCCCTCATCGAGAACGCGGAGGCGCCCGTCAAGACGAACGTCTTCGACGTCGAGACGCTGCCGCGCTGGCGCCACGAGCGCGTCGTGCTCGTCGGCGACGCCGCGCACGCCGTGAGCCCGACCTCCGGCCAGGGCGCCTCGCTCGCGCTCGAGGACGCCATGGATCTGGCCAAGCAGCTGCGCGACGACGCGGGCGACCACCGGCGCGCGTTCGACGCATACGAGCGCGATCGGCGCTCGCGCGTCGCGCGCATCGCCGCCGAGGGCCGCCGGCGCGGCGCCCACGGCGCCAAGGGCTCACGCATCCAGGCGCAGCTTCGCAACGTCGCGATGTGGCTGGGCCTGAACTTGTTCGGCGAGCGCAGCCAGGACTGGGTCTACAGTTATCGTGTCGACTGGAACGCCGGCGCCGCGCGTTGACGCCGCCGTCGAGCCTATCCGAGCGCGGCCTCGACGGCGGCGCGCAGCGTCGCGTCCTCGGGCGCGACGCTGTTCGGAAAGGCCTTGATGACCTTGCCCTCTCGGCTGACGAGATATTTGTAGAAGTTCCATTTGGGCTCGCCGTAGTCCGCGGCGAGGAAGCGATAGACGGGAGACTGCCCCTGGCCAGTCACCTTGACCTTCGAGAACAGCGGAAAGCTGACCTTGAACTTGGTCGTGCAGAACGTCTTGATCGACGCCTCGTCGCCTGGCTCCTGCCCGCCGAAGTCGTTGGATGGAAATCCCAGCACGACGAGCCCCTTGTCGCGGTAGTGCCGCCAGAGCCCCTCGAGCCCGGCATATTGCGGTGTGGACCCGCATTCGGACGCGGTGTTCACGACCAGCACCACCTTCCCTTTGTACTCGCCGAGGCTCTGCGTCTCTCCATCGATCGTCGTGGCCGAAATATCGTGCAGCGACATGGACCCCTCCGCTGCGATAGTACCTCGCAATCGGCCGCGATGGCCGGCCGGAGCCGTGCGGGCATGGCGGCGCCGTCTTGCGTCGTGCGGCCTCTTTTCCCACTGCGCCAGAAAGGCCTATACTCTCGCTTTCTTTCGGAGGTAGGCCCCATGAGCTCAGGTCTCGGCTCGCATCGAGGATTATTGTCTGCCGTGCTCCTGGCTTTGGGGGTTCTCATCTCCTCGAAGGCCTCCGCCGCCATCAAGGTCTCCTGTATCGGCGCCAGCAATTTTTCGGGCGACGGTTCGTCGACCGGGCACCACGTTCCAGATGAGCTCGGGATCGCGCTCGGTCCCAACTACGTGGTCAAGAACCTCGGCATCTCTGGCACGGTCATGTTGTTCCAGGGCGACCTCCCCTACTGGAATGGGCAACCAGGCGATCTCCCTCACCTGAAACCCGCCCTGGACTCCGCCCCGGACATCGCGATTTTCTGGTTCGGGGGCAACGACGCCAAGGCTCAGAACTGGACCACGCACAAGGACGAATTCATCCCCAACTACGAGGAGACTTTGAGGAGGTTCCAGGCGCTGCCCTCGAAGCCCAAGCTCTTCATCTTCAAGTCGATGGTCATCCACGACGTCGAGGGCATTCCCAAGACCGTCCTCGAGATGGAGGTCCTTCCGAAAATCGACGTCATCTCTGCCGATACGGGCGCGATCGTCGTCCCCTATCACGACGCGTTCATCAACCACCCGGAGTATTTCCCGGACGGCGTTCACCCCAACAACGCCGGCACGCTGGCCATCGGCAAGTTCCTCAAGGACATCGTCCTCAACGCGATGAATACGCCGCCCACTCCCGACGGTGGAACGCCGATGGATGGCGGCGCCGGGGGCACGTCGGGAACGACGGGCGCCGGCGGAGGCGCCGCGGGCGTCGGCGGCGCGGGGACCGCGGGCAGCTCGGGGGCAGGAACCGCGGGCTCGACGGGCGCCAGCGGCGACAGCGGCGCGGGGACGGCAGGCTCGACGGGCGCGAGCGGCGCGGCCGGCTCGCCCGTCGCTGGCAGCGGCACCGCTGGCTCGCCCCCCGGCGTCACGCACGCCGGCAACGCCGGCTGCGCGCTCGCCGCCGGAGAGGTTGGCTCCACCTCGGCGGGCTTGTCGCTCGTCCTGGCGGCGCTGTTCGCAGCGCGTGCCCGGCGCCGACGCCGCTAGAGCGACCGCGTCCTCACCTCGGCCGGTCTAACTGGCCGAGGCTCCGCGCCACGCCGGCTTATGCGTGTCACGCCGGCTTAGAAGAAGAAGAGCACCGCGACGTGGACTCGGTGATTCCGCGCTGCTTTCAACGATACGTCGGAGTCGTCGACGTAGGTCTGCTTCATCGTCTGGTACATCACCCCGATCTGCGTCGAGGCGGCGAAGGCGATGAACGCGCTGGCGTCGAAGTAATCGGACTTCTTGTAGGCGTTGTAGGGCTTGAGCGCGACTTCTGAGATGTTGCTGGAGGTCAGCTGGGCGTAGAGGACCGAGACCCAGATCTTCCCCGCGTCGACCGGCAGGTGGTACTGCAGCCCGGCGAGGATCCCTTGCCACTTGATTGGCACGAACGCCCCGATGGCGTTGCTCCAGTCGACGATGCCGGGGTCGAGATTGGCGGCGTAGGGCACGGTGTTGCCCGCGCCGTCGGTGATCCCCGGCGTCGTGTCTCCGCCCGTGAGGTTGGTGTAGAAGTCGGAGGCGCCGGAGGTCATATTGAACTCGAGAGTCATTGACAGCGCGTTCCGTTGATCGTCCAGCGTGGCCGGGATGATCGGGATCATGGCCTGCGCGGCCACGCCCCAACCCCGCTCGTGGATGTACTGGGTCGGCGTGAGCGCCGTGAACTCGTTCAGCCTGAACTCGCGGAACAAGCCCGAGACCCCGATGCACAAGGGATCGGAGACAGGTTGGCCGGAGGATTGCGAGTGCACGCCCTTCCAGCGGTTGAAGAACACGCGCATGCCGCCTTCGGCGTCGGGGTACCCGCCGTCGCGCTGCACCGGGCGCGCCGCGGCCGCCGCGATCTCGAGCTCGACCGCGTCGCTCCTGAAGCGATGCGACAAGCGGAGCTGGGGCTGCCGAGGG
>DASZFV010000012.1:0-4461 GCA_035939455.1 Polyangia bacterium | reverse complement strand
GCCCGTGGCTCGAGCGCCGCGAGGCCGCACACCCCGACGGCTGGGTCGACCTGTCGTTGTACGACGAGCTTTATCTGCGCACGTGGTGGGCCATCACGCGCGTGGGTGGCTACCTCTTGCCGCTCGCCGTGTGGCCCCTCTTCTTCCGGCGCGACAACCTGCTCGACTTCGGCCTGCGCCCGCGCGGCTTCCGCGAGCACGCGTGGATCTACGCGCTGTGCGTCTCGCTCATGGTCCCCATCCTGCTGGTCGTGAGCCGCCAGAAGGACTTCGTGAATTACTACCCCCTCTACAAGCTGGCCGGGCGCTCATGGCTCGACTACCTCGTGTGGGAGGCGCTCTACATCGCGCAGTTCATCACGCTCGAGATCTTTTTCCGCGGCTGGTGGATCCGCGCGACGCGCGTGTTCGGCGTGGGCGCCATCTGGTCGATGGTCGTGCCCTACTGCATGATCCACTTTGGCAAGCCGTACCTCGAAGCGTGCTCCGCCATGGTCGCGGGCGTCGTGCTGGGCTCGCTGTCCATGCGGACGCGCAGCATCTACGCCGGCTTCCTCGTGCACGGCACCGTCGCCGTGCTCATGGACGTGCTGTCGCTCTACCGCCAGAACGCGTTGCCCGTCCTGCTGACGCCGGTTTCGAGCCGCCACGTCACCTTCCTCCACTGGAGCGCCCTCATCTGGATAGCCTGGGCGCTGGCCCTCGCCGTGCTGGCCACGAAGGGTTGGAAGAAGGGTTGGCAGGTCTGGAAGCAGCGACGCTCTCGCGCCTCGGCCGGCGCCGCTTGACCACCGCCCGTCCGGCTCACGTCCCGGCGGCCGCTCCTGGTCGTCGGCGGCGCGCCACCAAAGGCGAAGCCGACGCGCCTCTCGGCGCGCCGGCTTCGCGGGGTGCGGGTGGAGCTACTTCGTCTCGGGGGCCTTCATGTCGCCCTTCGGCGCGTCCGTGGCGGCCTTGTCGGCCTTCGGCGCCTTCTCCTTCTTGGCCTTTTTCTCCTTCTTGGCGGGCTTGGCCGTGGCCGGCGCGGCCTCGTCGGCTGCGACCGTGCGCGTCGCGTGGTGCGTCGCGACGACCTTGGGGGCCGCCATGGCCGAGGCGCCCGTGAGGGCCAGGAGCGAGAGCGCGAACATCGTATTGCGAATCATGATCATCCTCCGTGCGGGTTTGGTTTTTTCGGTCGATTGAACCGACGGAATGACTGATTGCACCCGCGATGCCAAGGCGCGCGCCCCGCAAGTCGGCGCGACGCGCGGGCCACGATGCCAGACCGGCATGCCGTGGGGCGCTTTCGCTGTGCGCGCCCGACCAAACCGCCGCGTGGTCGGCGCGTCACGCCCGTCGCGACCCTCGGCCGCGACGCTCCGGGCCCACACGCCCTGCCACCACCCCATCGCGACCTTCGGTCGCGACCATCAGCCAAACCAGTACGCGATCTTGAGCATGATCACGTCGATGGCGGCGCGGCCATTCAGGATGGGGTGGAGGTCGAGGCTCGTGGCGCCGCCCATGGCGGGGAGGAGGGCGGGCGTCTGAGCGCGCGTGTAGACGAGGAACGCCGTCGAGCCGAGGCGGAACTCCCAGCGCAGCACGACGTTGACGTTCAACGTCGCGGTCAGCGTGTCGGGCTGGGCGGTGGGTGACGGCGTCGGCGGCGGCGCCGGCATGAGCGACGCGAGGTCGATGCGCTGGCGGGTCGCGACGGCGGGCACCAAAAAAAAGCGCGTGTAGTGGACGCGCGCGAGGAAGGCCTGACTGTAGATCTGCAACGACAGCTCGGGCGTGAAGGTGTACGCGGCGCGCACGGTCGCGCCCAGGCTGCGCGCTTCCTGCGCGCCGAACAGGGACACCGCCGGGATGAAGCGGGGCTCGCCCTCGTCGTAGGTCGCCGTCGGGACGAGCTCGAGCTCGAGCTGCGGCAACGCGCGCAGCGTGAGGTCGCCGTGCGCCTCGTAGTGGCGGCCGTCGGTGATGTGGAGGGCCTGGCCGTAGAGCGACCACAGCACGCGCCGCCGCGGATCGCCCACGAGGGTGAGCTCGCCGCCCCAGCGCGCGGCGCGCTCGAGCGCCACGCCATTGCCGAGCTCCCGGTCGTCGTGCCAGGCGCCGCGGTAGTCCGCCTGCGCGAGCAGCGTCCAGAAGCTCGAGAGGATCCAGTAAGAGCCGAGCGCGAAACCGTGCGGCAGATCGATGCCGTCGAGGGTGCGCCGCACGTCGGCCTGCAGCGTCGTGCGCGTCTCGACCGTCTTCCACCACGGCTCGATCGTCCGGTACGTGAGCGCGAAGCTGCCGAGGTAGTCGTTCTTCCGATCGAGGTAGCCGAGATCGTTGAACTCGAGCTGCCGCCCCGAGACCTGCTGGTCGACGTTCCACAGCCAGTGCTTGCCACCCACCCGGTCGACGTTGAGCGAGGCGCCGCCGGCGAGCGTGCCCGGGTTCACGTTGATGCCGTCTGTCTCGGCGCGCACCGGGCCGTGGACGAGCGCCGTCGTCAGGGCCTGCCCGCTCACGACGTAGTCGCCGCGCGGAGAGCGCCAGCGACCGTCGGCGCTGAGCGCGTAGGCGTCGTTCGTGCAACGTTGGTCCGTGGCCGGCCTGACCTGCGTCGACGGGCAAAGCTGGTCGGGCGCGTACAGCGGCTCGAAGCGGTTCGTCGCCGTCGCGAGCAGGCCGACGCTCGAATCGGCGCCCACGAGGCGCTTCCAGCGCACGACGTTGTACGCAGAGAGCGGCTCGGCCGTCCGCGCGACCGTCGCCCCGGTGGCCGTATTCCTCACGTCGACGTCGTTTTGGCCCGTGACGGCCGACAGGACGCCGAGCGTCGTGCGCCCGTCCACCGTGCCGACGAGCTTGGCGGCGCCATAGATCGGCGAGGGGTCGGGGAGATCGACGAGCGTCTCGCCCGCGCCCAACGTGGGCGAGGCCGGCTGGTGCCCGATGCGGCGCGTGTAGAGGAGCTGACGCAGCGTCGCGAAGGTGTCGATGCCCTCGAGGAAGAGGGGCCGCTTCTCCGGAAAGAACGTCTCGAACGTCGACAGGTTGAGGACGACCGAGTCCGCCTCGACCTGGCCGAAGTCGGGCAAGAGCGCCAGGTCCAGCGTGAGCTCGTTGGTGACGGCGACCTTGGTGTCGAGCCCGCCCGAGATCTTCTCGTCCCACCCGTGCGCAAGCGTGCCCTGGGCCATGATGGCGTCGGCCGAGCGGTGGCGCAGGCGTCCGAGCTCGAACGGGCGCAGCTGCCAGGCGTGCCGCGGGCGCAGGTCGGCGAGATCGTCGATGCGGCCGAACATCGGGATGTAGCTGCCGGCGCTGCGCGGGAAGAAGGCCCAGTCGTCGGTCTCCTGGCGCGCCTCGATGAACCGACGCAGCTCGAAGCCCCAGTCCTGGACGGGCAGCGCGTCGAAGCGCAGAACGTAGAGCGGGATGCGAATCTCGACCGAGTATCCGCGCGGCGTGTCGGCGGCCTTGCCCTCCCACACGGCGTCCCAGTCAGCCGAGTAGTCGAGGTCGTTGAAGTGGACGGCGTCGCTGAGCACACCCGCGGCGTTGACGCCGAAGTGAAAGGCGCTCACGCCGTCGCGCCGGCTGTCGATGTCGAGCCACACGCCGTCGGAGGCGGCCTGCGTGTCGCGACGCATGAGGCGCTTGACGACGGGCGCGTGCGTCTGCTCGCAGTCGACGCCGATGTAGAGCGCGGTGTCGTCGTAGAGGATGCGGACCTCGGTGCGTTCACTCGGGGGCGCGCCTTCGTTCGGAAAATGCTGGGTGAACGTGTCGGACGGGATGGCGCGCCTCCAGGCCGGGTCGTCGAGCTTGCCGTCGATGACGGGGCGCTCGCTCGTGCGCACGGCGCGGATGTGGGGGCGTACCGCGGGCAAAAAAGGCGCCACGACGGCAGACGGGAGCCCCGGGGGCGCGACGGGCGCGAGCGGAGCCGCCTGCGCGAGCAGCCAGGCGAGGGCCGTTCCGACGGGGAACACGAGGGCGAGCGACACGAAGCCGCGGTCAGCCTATGCCGAAACGAAAACGCACGCGATGCTATAAAGGGGCGCCATGGGACTTCTCGAGCGTCTCGCCGAGCTCGTCTCCTTCGACACGCAGAACCCCGAGGGAGACGAGAAACCGCTCGTCCACGAGCTCGGCCGGGAGCTGTCGGCGCTGGGCGCGTCGGCGGTCGACGAGGTCGAGGTGGGCAACCACGCGTACGTCTACGCGCGCTTCGGCGGGGAGCGGCCCACGCTGCTGCTCAACGCGCACGTCGACACCGTGCCGGCCAACAGCGGCTACTCGTCGCCGCCGCACATTCTCGTGCGCCGCGGGGAGCGCCTGCACGGCCTCGGCGCCGCCGACACCAAGGGCGCGATCGCCGCGATTCTCGAGGCTCTGGCGCGACGGGCCACCCCTGCCGCGGTCGAGCCGGGCGGGCAGCCGAGCGTCGGCGTTCTCTTCTCCGGCGACGAGGAG
>DASZFV010000011.1:0-2888 GCA_035939455.1 Polyangia bacterium | reverse complement strand
CGACGCGATCGGCGGCGTCGAGGCGCGCCTGGGCCCACTGGCGGCGGATCTCGAGAGCCCGGTATGCGCCGTCGAGCTCGGACTTCCAGGCGGCGAGCTCATTCTCGGCGGCCGCGAGATCTTTCTGCGCCTGGGCGCGGTCAATGTCGCCCGCCGCGAGCGCCTGGTCGACGAGGACGAGCACGCGGTCGTGCGCCGTATCGTTCTGGGCGGGGGCCGCCACCTGAAGGAAGCCCGGGCCCACGGCGACGACGCCCCCGCGCGCGCCGGCGCCCCCGGCGCGATAGACGAGCACGCCGGGCTTGAGCGCCGACATGAGGGGCACGTGCCCGGGCAGCACGCCGAACTCGCCGAGCGCGCCGGGCGCCGTGACCTCGTCGACGTCGGCGTCGACGAGCGCGCCGCGCGGCGTGGTGACCGAGAGCTTCATGGGCGTCGTCCCGGCGTGCGCTACGCCGACTCCTTCTTGAGCTGCTCGGCCTTGGCGCGCACGTCGTCGATGCCGCCTTGCATGTAGAAGGCCTGCTCGGGGAGGTCGTCGCACTTGCCGTCGACGATCTCCTTGAAGCTCGCGACGGTATCCTTGATCTCGACGTACTTGCCGGGTGCGCCCGTGAACGTCTCGGCGACGAAGAAGGGCTGCGACAGGAAGCGCTCGATCTTTCGTGCGCGAGAAACAGTCAGCTTGTCGTCCTCGCTGAGCTCGTCCATGCCGAGGATGGCGATGATGTCGACGAGCTCTTTGTACTTCTGCAGGATCTTCTGGACCTGCCGCGCCACCGCGTAGTGCTCGGCGCCCACGACGGCGGGCGAGAGGATCGTCGAGGTCGAGTCGAGCGGGTCGACCGCCGGGTAGACGCCCTTCTCCGAGATGCCGCGCGAGAGCACGGTCGTCGCGTCGAGGTGGGCGAAGGCCGTCGCAGGCGCGGGATCGGTGAGATCGTCGGCGGGTACGTAGATGGCCTGCACCGACGTGATCGAGCCCTTGTTCGTCGACGTGATGCGCTCCTGGAGCTCGCCCATGTCGGTGGCCAGCGTCGGCTGGTAACCGACCGCCGACGGGATGCGGCCGAGGAGCGCCGACACCTCGGAGCCCGCCTGCGTGAAGCGGAAGATGTTGTCGATGAAGAGGAGAACGTCCTGCCCCTCCTCGTCGCGGAAGTATTCGGCCGCAGTGAGCGCCGAGAGCGCGACGCGCGCGCGCGCACCCGGCGGCTCGTTCATCTGGCCGTAGACGAGGGCTGTCTTTGAGAGAACCGTATTCCCGTCGGAGAGCTTCGACTCCGACATCTCGTTGTAGAGGTCGCGTCCCTCGCGCGTGCGCTCGCCGACGCCCCCGAACACCGAGAAGCCGCCGTGCTTCTTGGCGACATTGTTGATGAGCTCGAGCATCGTCACGGTCTTGCCGACGCCCGCGCCGCCGAACAGGCCGATCTTGCCGCCGCGGCGGTAGGGCGCGAGGAGATCGATGACCTTGATGCCCGTTTCGAACATCTCGATCTTGACCGACTGGTCCACGAACTTCGGGGCCGGGCGGTGGATGGGCATCATCTTCTTCGTCGTGACCGGGCCGCGCTCGTCGACGGGCTCGCCGACGACGTTGAGGATGCGGCCCAAGATCTCGCGGCCCACGGGCATCATGATGGGGCCCTTCGTGTTCTCGACGGGCATACCGCGCACGAGGCCGTCCGTCGTGTCCATGGCAATGCAGCGCACGCTCCGCTCGCCCAGGTGCTGGGCCACCTCGACGACGAGGTTGCCCGTCTTGTCGCTGATCGAGGGGTTCGAGATGCGCAGCGCCGTGTTGATCTCCGGTAGGTCGCCGCTCTGGAACTCGACGTCGACGACGGGGCCGATGACCTGGACGATGCGGCCTTGGGCCGTTGAAACGACTTGTCCGAGTGACATGATGTTTTCTCTCGCTGGTTGAAGAATCCGTGCTCGTATAGAAAAGAGACTAGCCTTTGAGCGCCTCTGCGCCGCTGACGATCTCCATCAGTTCCTTGGTGATGGCCGCCTGTCGCACGCGGTTGTACTTCAGCGTGAGGTCCGCGATCATCTCCTTGGCGTTGTTCGTGGCGTTCTCCATGGCCGTCATGCGCGCGCCGAACTCGGACGCGACCGACTCGAGGAGCGCGCGGTGGACCTGCGACTCGATGTACTGCGGCAGCAGCGCGTCGAGGAGCTCCTTCTTCGAGGGCTCGTAGAGAAAATCGATGGGCGTCTCCTGCGTGGCCGAGCCCTGAGCCGCAGTCGTCTGGCCCGGCGGGACGACGGTGGCGCGCGTCACGGGCAGGAGCGGCTCGAGGACGACCCGCTGCTGAACCGCCGACTTGAACTCGTTGTAGACCAGGTACACGGCGTCGGTGCGGCCGTTGACGAAGGCGTCGACGACGATGCTCGCGATCTGGCGCGCGAGCTCCTCGGCCGTCGCGCCCGTCGCTCCCGGCACCTCGTGGTTCACCGTAACCTTGCGGCGCCGGTAGTAGTCGCGGCCCTTCTTGCCGACGATCTCCAAAGAGGTTTGAGCGTCGGCGCGCTCCGTCATATAGCGCTGCACGGCGCGCGTGATGTTGGCGTTGAAGCCGCCCGCGAGCCCGCGGTCGGACGTGATGGGGACGAGCGTGATGCGCGCCGCCGCTCGGCGCTCGAGCAGCGGATGCGCCTCGGCGCCCGCGCGCTGGGCGACCTGGCCGATGACCTCGACGAGCGCGTTCGCGTACGGGCGCGCCGCGACGATGGCGTCCTGTGCGCCGCGCAGGCGCGCGGCCGAGACCAACTTCATGGCGCGCGTGATCTTCTGCGTCGACTTCTTCGACGCGATCTGCGTGCGTATGCTCTTGAGCGAGGGCATCGATCGTCAGGACGCTGGGAGCGTCAGGCGGCCG
>DASZFV010000010.1:0-6831 GCA_035939455.1 Polyangia bacterium | reverse complement strand
GCGCGCGCTCCTGGTGGACGCGCGCCGCGAGGGTTCGGCCCGCGGCCGTGATGGCGACGCGCTTCTGCCGGCGGTCAGTCTGGTCCTCGGTGCGCCCCACGAAGCCGCCGCCCACGAGCCGATCGACGAGATGGCTCGTCGCCGCCGGCGACAGGTTGAGGAAGGTCGCGATGGCGGTCACGGACTGCGGACCCTTGTAGTCGAGCACGTAGAGAGCGACCATCTGCGCCATCGTGAGCCCGGCCTCGTTCATGAGGGCCAGCGTCCCGCCGGCCGAACGACGATGCACGAGCCCCATGAGATCGCCCACGAGGGCGCCCACCTCGGCGAGGGACGTGGCGGCCACGGCGGCCCTGCGTTCGCGGGGACTCATGATTACAACGAAGGATCGAAATAATCGATGCCAAATCCCTTGTCAAGCGCTTGTTGATTTCGCGAAATGCCGGAATCGATTTCCCCTTTCCCGGGCCATTCCGCGCCTTAAGTTGGTCGCACTTCGTGCCTTTTCAAGGAGAGACGCCATGAAATTGTCCAGACTGTTTCAAGCCCTCGCGATCGCCGGCCTCGCGGTCTCGCTCTCGACGCCCGCTCGCGCCGCCGAAGACAAGCCCGCGCCGGCCGCCGGCGGCACGACGGCCACGTTCTGGGGCCAGGCGGCGTGGATCATCACGACGCCCGGCGGGGCCGTCATCGCGATCGATCCCTGGCTTGACAACCCCATCGCCCCGAAGCTCGACAAGCCCACGAAGCTCGACGCCATCCTGCTCACGCACGGCCACTTCGACCACGTGGGCGGAGCGGTAGACCTCGCGAAGAAGACCGGCGCGAAGATCGTCGCGACGCTCGAGCTGACGCAGCTCCTGGGCGTCGCGGACGCCATCGGCGCCGAGATCGGCGGGACGATCACCATCAAGGACGCGACGATCCACATCGTCGAGGCGTTGCACTCGAGCGGCTACCTCGGCGCCCAGAAGACGCCTCAGTACGGCGGCTCGCCCGTGGGCTACGTCATCGACATCCCCAAGGGGCCGGTCATCTATCACGCGGGCGACACGGACGTCTTCGCGGGCATGTCGCTCATCGCCGACCGCTATCACCCCACGGTGGCGCTGCTGCCCATCGGCGGCCACTTCACGATGGACCCCGAGGGCGCGGCGCTCGCGACGAAGATGGTGAAGGTCAAGACGGTCATCCCCATGCACTTCGGGACCTTCCCCATGCTCAAGGGCACGCCCGACGAGCTGCGCGCCGCCCTCAAGAAGGCGAAGTCGACAGCCAAGGTCGTCGAGCTCAAGCCGGGAGACACGACGGGGCTCTGACGGCCGAATCGTCGGGCCCGGACTTGACGTCGTGCCGGGAATGGCCAGGTTTTTCGAAGCGAGGCGACGGATGGCGATGCCCGAAGGTAACGCGAAGCGGCCGACGACGAGCCCCGAGAGGGGCGCGCGGCTCAAGCCCAAGGAGCTCAAGACGTTACGGACGCGCCTCGAGAGCGCGCGCGCCGATGTGCTCGCCTCGCTGGAGAAGGCCGAGGCGGTCGCGCGCTCGGCCGAGCCCGAGCCCGAGCCCATGGACGCCGCCGAGCTCACGCGCGAGCAGGACGACGGCGCCCTCTTCGTCGAGCGCGCCCGTGAACGCCTCGCCGACATCGACGACGCGCTCGCGAAGATCGAAGCCGGGACCTACGGCCTGAGCGAGCGCTCGGGCCGCCCCATCGACTCCCGTCGCCTCATGGTGGTGCCCTGGGCGCGGCTCGCCGCGGACGAGGAGTGACTCGCGGGGAGTGACCTTTCAAGCGCCGTTGTCAGCGCCGAGCCTGCGCACGACGGAGGCGAAGTCGTCGAGCACGGCGTCGGCGGCCTCGAAAGCCCCGCCGCGCGTGAGCTCCGACGGCACGATCCAGCAGGCCAGCCCGGCCGCCTTCGCGGCGCGTAGCCCGCGCTCCGAGTCCTCGACGACCAGGCACCGCTCGCGCGGGACGCGCAGGCGCTCGACGGCGCGCAGGTAGGGCTCCGGCTCCGGTTTTGCCTTTTCATACTGCTCGCGCGTGAGCGCCAGCTCGAAGTGATGGAGGATGCCCGCGCGCGCGTGGACGGCGGCGAACGGCTCCGGCTCGGAGCTCGTCACGATCGCCATGCGGAAACGGCCCGCGAGCGCCGCGAGGCCCGCGGCGACGCCCGGCAGGAGCAGGTCGCCCTCGCCCAGCAGCTCCTGATAGCGGCGATCGCGGGCGGCCCGCGCTTCGTCGATCTCGCGCTCGCCGACGCCGCGATCGCGGAGCTTGTCCCACGCGCCGCGCGACGCGCGCAAGAAGAGGTCGACGTAAGCCTCGCGATCGAGCGCGACGCCGAAGCGCGCGAGCGCCTCGCGGTTCGCCTGGAAATAGAATCCCTCGGTGTCGACGAGGACGCCGTCGTTGTCGAACAGGATGGCCGCGAGCCGCGTGGCGGAGGGAGACACGCTCAGCGGCGGACGGCGCCCGGCGGCCGGTCCTCGAGCTTGACCTCGACCATGAGATCGCACGCAATGCGCTCGAGCGCCGCGCGCAACTTCGCGACGTCCGTGCCGCCGGGCACCTGGACGTGCGCGCGCGCTTCGAACAGCATCTCGCCCGACATGGGCGCGCTTGTGCGATTGGTCGTGAGCTCCTCGACGTTGACGCCGCTGCCGGCCAGGAGCTGGGCGATCTCGCGCACGATGCCCGGCCGATCGAGCCCGATGAGCTCGAGCGCCATCGTGCGCTCGGGCGTCGAGCGCTCGGCCCGGGGCACCGTCTCGGCGACGATCTTGAGCCCCTGGCCTTGGAGCGCCGCGAGCGCCGTCAAGGCCGCCGCGGCCCGCTCGGGTGGCAGCTCGGCGCGCAAGATGCCGGCGAACTTGCCCGCGAGGTGAGTCATGCGGCTCTCGAGCCAGTTGCCGCCATGCTCGGCCACGATCCCGGCCACGGCCTGCACGAGGCCGGGCCGGTCCGGGCCGATGAGGGTGAGGACGAGATCGGTCATGGGCGGAGCTTACGCCGCCCCGCGCCGCTACGTCACCGAGATGTCGACGCTGGGCCGGAGCTCGGCGCAGACGGCGAGCACCTCGTGGATCGGGTTCTTCTTGAACTTGTCGATGAGGCTCGCGTCGCCCGGCTTGCCCTCGTCGATGGCCGTGAAGGCCAGCTGCGTGAGCAGGTAGTCGAAGCGCGGGGCCCACTTGCGCGAGCCGAGGCGCGCCGTCGTCGAGCAGTTGTCGACCATGTACGCGACGCCGCGGGCGTGCATGTAGGGGTTGAGCGAGTCGACGGACTCGATGACCGACTCGTTGGCGGCCTCGGAGTACGGGTGGCCCGCGTCGAGCAGCACGTCGATCTGCGCCATCATGCAGGCGATGTAGACGCCAGCCGTGAACGGGTTCACGGGGATCTTGCTCTCGTCTCGCTTGGCGCGCACGGCGGCGCCCACCTTCCAGGTCTCCGTGCCGTCGATCTTGCCCATGGGGAACTTCTTGAGGCGGCTGCCCGCGAGGACGACGCTGCGGATCTCGTTGCCCGTCGAGACGTCGTCGTAGATCTCGGCCAGGATCTCGCGCGACGGCAGGTACGCCGCGGTGTAGGCCTTCTCGAACTCGGCCTTGCCGCCGGCGTCGAGGCCCTCGTAGACGGCGCGGATGCCCTTTTTCGAGATGATCTTGTTGATGGGGCCCGTGATCGACTCGGCCGAGTTGAGGAACGCCTCCTCCTTCGACTTGCCCTGACCGACGTAGCGGCGATAGAGCGTCTCGATGATGCCGTGCACGGCGCCGAGGAGGATGCCGCGCTCGCCATAGATGTCGGACTTGTACTCGGACTCGAGCGTCGTCTGGAACGTATAGGGCGAGCCGAGCGCCACCGACCAGCCGAGCGCGTAATCGGTCGCCTTGCCGTCGACGTCCTGGTGGACGGCGAAGCTCGCGTTGATGCCGGCGCCGTTGACTTCCTTGCCCTGCACGTAGAGCCGGCGCACCGAGGGGCCCATGCCCTTCGGGCAGACGGCGATGACGTTGAGGTTGGCCGGGAACTTCGCGCCCACGTTCTTCATGTGGCCGAGGAGGAACCCGTGCGACAGGCCGAGGGTCGCGCCCGGGCGGAGGTTCTCGAAGATCTGGCCGAAGAGCTCGGCCTGCGCCGCGTCGGCGATCAGCAGGAGGACGATGTCGGACTCTCTGACGACGGCGAACATCTCGCCGAGCGTGCCGTTCTTCTCGTCGAAGCCGGCCTTGCGGGCCTCGGCGAGCGACTCGCTGCCGGCGCGCAGGCCGACCTTGACCTTGATGTCCGTGCCCTCGAGCGAGTCGCGCAGGTTCTGCGCCTGGGCCGGCCCCTGCGAGCCCCAGCCGATGACGCCGATCTGCTTGACGCCCGCGAAGGCCTTGGGCAGCAGCGGGAAGAGGTTCCGGCCGCCCTTGACGATCTGCTCGGTGCGATCGGCCATCTTGACGGTGTCGACCTTGAAGACCTGCGACGAAAATACCAGCGACTCGGCCATGACTTCCTCCTCGGGCGGTGGAACGAAACGAGGGCTCAGGATACGCAGACGAGCTCGTTGCGTAAAATGAATTATTCACACATCTGTGTTGCAAAATACGCAACACAGATGGGACAATTCGGCGTGGACTACGACTCGATGCGCCTCTACGTGCATCTCTCGAGAACCCTACACTTTCTGCGCACGAGCCGGGAGTGCCACGTCAGCCCGTCGACGCTGTCCCGGTCGATCCAGCGGCTCGAACGGGAGGTCGGTTGGCCGTTGCTCGAGCGCGATCGCCGCACGGTGCGCCTGACGCCCGAGGGGGCGCGCTTCGCCGAGCACGCGCGCGACACGCTCGACCGCTGGGAGGAGCTCGAGCGGGACCTCGGCGGCAAACGGGGCGGCGACGCCCTGCGCGGCACGATCGCGATCTTCGCCTCCGCGACAGCCTGCCAGAGCTTCCTGCCCGAGCTGCTCTCCGGCTTCCGCCAGCGTCACCCCGAGATCACGCTCAGGCTCGAGACCGGCTACGCCGCCGACGCGCTCGAGATGCTCGACCGGGGCCGTGTCGACGTCACCGTCGCGGCGCTGCCGCGCACAGTGCCGCGCGCGCTCGTGTCGCGCGTGCTGCTGCACACGCCGCTCGTCTTCGTCGCGCCCACGGCGCCGTGCGAGGTCGAACGCCTCTGCGCGGCGCGACCGCTCGCCTGGAACGCCTTGCCCGTCGTGCTGCCATCCGGCGGCCTCGCGCGCGAGGCGGCGGACCGCTGGTTCAAGCGCCACCGCGTCGCGCCGCCTCTGTACGGCGAGGTGCCGGGCAGCGAGGCCATCCTCGCCCTCGTGAGCCTGGGCTGCGGCGTGGGCGTCGTGCCGCGCCTCGTGCTGGACAAGAGCCCCCTGCGCGCGAACGTCCGCATCCTTCCCGTCGGGCAGGGCCAGGACGATCTCGGCGAGTTCCGAGTCGGCGTGTGCACGCAGCGCCGCAAGCTCACTTCGCCCCTCGTGCGGGCCTTCTGGCAGGTCATCGAGGCGCGCCCGTAGCGCCGGGGCGAGGGCGACTACTAACGACGCCGCGACGTTCGGGTCGCTAGGTCGCGCGCGCGACGACGGCGCGCGGGAGGCTGCCGTTGGCGCCGTACCACGCGATGTACACGTAGCAGAGCAGCGCGACGATAAAGCAGTGGTGGATGCCGATGGCGTCAGCGACGGCGCCCTGGAGCACCGGGATGAGCGCTCCGCCCACGATCGCCATGCAGAGGATCCCTGAGCCCTGCCCCGTGTGCTTGCCGAGGCGGTCGATGGCGAGCGTGAAGATAGTCGGGAACATGATCGAGTTGAAGAGGCCCACCGCGAGGACCGCGTACATCGCGAGCGAGCCCGAGGTCAGCATCGTGAGCGCGATGAGCGCGCACGACCCGACGGCGTGGAGGGCGAGCACCTTGCCGGGCTTGTACATGCGCAACGTGACCGTGCCGATGAAGCGCCCCACCATGGCGCCGCCCCAGTAGAGTGAAACCAGCTTGGCGCCGGCCGCCTCGGCGAGCCCGCCGATGGCCGGCTCCTTGAAGTAGTTCACGAGGAAGCTGCCGATCGCGACCTCGCCGCCCACGTAGACGAAGATGGCCACGGCGCCGAGGACCAGGTGGCGGTAGCTCCAGGCGCTCTTGTGGGCGGCGTCGTCGCTCGCGCCCATGGTGCCCTCAACGGCGCCGCCTTCGATCTTGGGCAGCCGGAACGCCGCGATCGCGACGGCCAGCAGCACGAGCGCAGCCGCGAGACCGAGATAGGGCCTCTGCACCGAGGAGGCCTCGGCGAGGCGATAGGCCTCGGCGGCGCCCGGGGACATCGCGGCGAGCTCGAGCTTCGACTTGACGGCCGTGGAGAGGATCAGGAACGAGCCGATGGCCGGCGCGATCGTCGTGCCGAGCGAGTTGAAAGCCTGCGTGAGCGTGAGCCGCGACGACGCCGTCTCCGGTTTGCCGAGCACGGCGACGAACGGGTTCGCCGCGACCTGCAGGAGCGTGATGCCCGAGGCGAGCACGAAGAGCGCGCCCAGGAACATCGCGTACGAGCGCGCGCCGGCGGCCGGATAGAAGAGGAGGCACCCGCAGGCCGCCACGAGCAGGCCGATGATGATGCCCGTCTTGTAGCCGACCTTCTTGACGATTGCGCCAGACGGCAGCGAGACGACGAAGTACGCCGTGAAGAAGGCGAACTGGATCATCATCGCCTGCGCGTAGTTCAACTCGAACACGCCCTTGAGGTGCGGAATGATGATGTCGTTCAGGCAGGTCAGGAACCCCCACATGAAGAAGAGGGTCGTGAGCACCGACAGCGGCGC
>DASZFV010000009.1:0-3200 GCA_035939455.1 Polyangia bacterium | reverse complement strand
CCCGCACGCGCGTAGCGTGGACGACGACTCAGCCGTCGAGGAGGAGCGCCGCCTCTGCTACGTCGCCGTGGCGCGCGCGCGCACGCGGCTCTACCTGTCGCGCGTGCGGCGGCGCCGGCTCTCCGGTCAGGAGCTGCCCGGCATCCCGAGCCGCTTCCTGCGCGAGCTCCCCGCGGACGGCGTCGACGCGATCGTCATGGAGCGCCCCGCGATGTACTCCGGCGACACGCGCGGGCGCGGGCCCTGGGGCGGGAGCTGGTCGAAGCCCGAGCCAGAGCCCTCGTTTCAATTGCGCGGCTCGTCGGCCTCCGCGACGCCCAAGCCCAAGCTCGCGGTCAAGTCCACGGGCGAGCTGTCAATTCACTACGACGCCGTTGGCGGCGACTCTGACCACGACCCGGACGCCCCCGGCCTGCAGGTCGGCGCGAAGCTGCGGCATCCTTCGTTCGGCGTCGGCGAGATCCGCGGCTGGCAGGGCACGGGCGCCGATCTCAAGGTCACGATGCGCTTCCCAGGCACGGGCGTGAAGACGATCCTGGCGCGCTTTCTCAGCAAACCCTGAAGCCGAGGTCCCGCGTGAAGCTGTACGGCACGACGAACAAGAAGTCCTTCAACACGCTCAAGATCCGCGCCGCCCTCGCCGAGGCGGGCGCGCCCTACGAGCTCGTGCCGGTCGATCTCGACAAGGGCGAGAACGAGACGGCGGCCTTCCTCGCCATCAACCCGCACGGCAAGGTCCCCGTGCTCGTGGACGGCGACTTCGCGCTGCCGGAGTCGAACGCCATCCTGTGGTACGTCGCCGAGTCCAACCCCGCCTCGGGGCTCGTGCCCCGCAACGACGGCACGCCCGCGGCGCTCCAGGCGCGCGCGCGCATCGGGCAGTGGATCGACTTCGCGCAGACGACGCTCTATGCGGCCTACGCCGACTGGTGGAACCACGCCCTCAGCGCCGCCTCCAAGCGCGTCCCCGCGGCGGCCGACGCCGCGCTCGCCAAGATTCACCGGGGCCTGGCCGTGATGGAGGCGGCGCTCGCCGCGCGCCCCTACATCGCGACGCCGGACTTTTCGCTCGCCGATCTCTCGAACGCCTCGATGGTCTTCGCGCTCGAGCGCCGCCTGCCCGACCAGCCGCTCGCGAAGCTCGCACGCGTCCGGGCCTGGTACGACCGCGTGCGCGCGCGCCCGAGCTTCGCGGCGGCGATCGCCGACTGAGCGCGGCGCTCAGCCCCAGGGGAAAGCGACCGCTCGCGTCAACGAATGAGCGTGAGCTTGGCGCTGCGCTTGCCCGCGCCGGGCACGAGCGCGTTCTTCACCGACAGCTGGCAGGCGATCGTGCGCGCGACGTCCATGAAGATCTCCGCGACCTTCGAGCCCGGATCGGAGAGCACGACGGGCTTGCCTTCGTCGCCGGCGCGGCTCACGGCCGGCTGCACCGGGATCTCGCCTAGGAAGGTCAAGTTGCTGCGCTCGGCGAGCTTGCGCCCGCCGCCGCGCAGGAAGATCTCCTCGTGGTGGCCGCAGCTCGGGCAGACGTAGCCGCTCATGTTCTCGACGAGCCCGAGCACGGGCACCTCGACCCGCTGCCACATCGCGAGCGCCTTCTCGACGTCGATGACCGACACCTCCTGCGGCGTGGTCACCATGACGGCGCCCGTGATGGGCAGCAGCTGCGAGAGAGAGAGCTGCGCGTCGCCCGTGCCCGGCGGCAAGTCGACGACCAGGTAATCGAGCTCGCCCCACTCGACATCCTCGATGAACTGCTGCAGGAGCTTGTGCACCATGGGCCCGCGCCAGATGACGGCCCCGCCGCGCTCGACGAAGAACCCGACGGAGATGACGTGCATGCCGTGGTGCACGGCCGGCACGATCTTGTTGCCGGTCTCGATCCCCGCGGGCTTCTCGGGCGCGCCCATCATCTGCGGCACCGACGGGCCATAGACGTCGGCGTCGAGGATGCCGACCTTGGTGCCGAGCCGCGAGAGCGCCGCGGCGAGGTTCGTGCTCACGGTCGACTTGCCGACGCCGCCCTTGCCCGCTGCGACGGCGATGATGTTCTTCACGCCCGGCAGCCGGGGGTTCGAGGGATGGTTCGGGCGGCCCCACACCTTAGCGGTCAGCTTGACGTCGACGCCGCTCACGCCGGCGACGGCGGCGACGGCGTCCGTCACCGTGCGCGTGATGACCTCGCGCGACGGGCAGGCCGGCGTCGTGAGCTCGATCGTGACGCCGACGCGCCCGCCGGCGAACGTGACCTCCTTGACCATCCCGGCGGAGACGAAGTCCGTTCCGAGCGCGGGGTCCTTCGCCTGGCCGAGGGCGGCCCGGACGTTCTCTTCGAGAGTTGGAATGCGCGCAGCCTAGGTCCTGGACGCGTGCGACGCCAGCGAGATCGCGCCGTGCCGGCGGGTAGACTTCACCCTTTGCGAGCCGACGTGAGCGCGCGCAGCTTCACCTGATTGTCGGGGTGGTGCCCCATCTTGCGGCGTTTCACGGCCAGGTAGTCTGAGTTGTACTGGTTCTCCCCGACCCAGTGCGAGATGCGCTCCGTGATGACGACGCCCGAGGCGCGCAGGCCGGCGATCTTGGTCGGGTTGTTCGTGAGCAGACGGATCGAGCGGACGCCCAGGTCCTTGAGGATGGAGGCCGCCAGGTCGTAGCGCCGCTCGTCGGCCTCGAAGCCGAGGGCGAGGTTGGCCTCGACGGTGTCGGCGCCGTCGTTCTGCAGGGCGTAGGCGCGGACCTTGTTGCCCAGCCCAATGCCTCGCCCCTCCTGGCGCAGATAGACGACGACGCCCGTGCCCTCGGCGGCGATGCGGTCGATCGCGGCGTCGAGCTGCTCGCGGCAATCGCACTTGAGCGAGCCCAGCACCTCGGACGTCCAGCACTCGGAGTGGACGCGGGTGAGGACGTTGCTGGCGCCGGCGACGTCGCCGGACACGATGGCGACGTGCTCCTCGGCCACGGCGTGCGCGGGCGCGGACTGGTCCCGGTAGACGAACACGCGCAAAGGGCCGTGCGCAGTGGGGATTTCGGCGTCCGCGTAGCGTGTGAGGTTCATGTGCCTAGGTATTGATGGTGGCGGGGCGGCGAAGTTACGGGGCCACGACCCGCTTTGTCAAACCCGGCCTTGTTGGCTATCTTAAAGACGAATGGCCCAGCGGACGATTCTCCGATTTCCTGACGCAAAGCTGCGCCAGCGC
>DASZFV010000008.1:0-9636 GCA_035939455.1 Polyangia bacterium | reverse complement strand
AGCTTGCCGCCGAAGCCGAAGGCCGACGAGGCGTGATCGAGCACGTCGATGGGCCCCTCGGCGAAGAAGACGTCGCGCTTGGCGTCAATGTTGTTGAGGGCGCGCCACGCGACCTCTCGCACGTTCTGCACGTCGACGTCGTCGTCGACGACGATGATGCACTTCGCGAACATCATCTGTCCCATGCCCCATAGGGAGTGGCAGATCTTGCGCGCGTGGTGCGGGTAGTCCTTCTTGATCGACACGATGCACAAGTTGTGGAACACGCCCTCGATGGGGAGATTCATGTCCACGATCTCGGGGAATGTCATCTGCAGGAGCGGCAGAAAAAGTCGCTCGGTGGCCTTGCCCAGCCAGGCGTCCTCCTGCGGCGGTGGCCCGACGACGGTCGTCGCGTAGATCGGCTGCTCGCGCCGCGTGATGCAGGTCAGATGAAAGGCCGGGTAGTCGTCGGCGAGCGAGTAGTAGCCCGTGTGGTCGCCGAAAGGTCCCTCACGACGGAGCTCGTCGACGTCGACGTAGCCTTCGAGTACGAAGTCGGCGGACGCCGGCACCTCGAGGTCGAGGGTCCTGCAGGCGACCATCTCGACGGGCTTGCGGCGCAGGAAGCCCGCGAAGAGAAACTCGTCGATGCCGTCGGGCAGGGGAGCCGTCGCCGCGTAGGCCAGCACGGGATCGCCGCCCAGCGCGATGGCCACGGGCATGCGCTGGATGCCGAGCTCCTTGTAGCGGCGCATGTGGCGGCGGCCCGTCTTGTGGAGCTGCCAGTGCATGCCCGTCTCGCGCGGGCCGTAGACCTGCATGCGGTAGCAGCCGACGTTGCGCGTGCCCTTGTCCGGGTCGCGCGTCACGACCATGGGCAGCGTGATGTAGGGGCCGCCATCCTCGGGCCAGGTCGTGAGGATCGGCAGCTTGGACAGATCGGGCTCGCGCTCGACGACCTGCTGGCACGGCGCCGTCCGGACGGTGCGGGGCACGGCCGAGGCGACGCGCGCCACCCTGGGTAGCATGCGGACCTTGTCCATGAGCGACACGGGCGGCTGCGACTTCACGAGCGCGCCGATGGCGCGCGCGTGCTCCTCCAGGTCGGCGACGCCCAGCGCCCACGACATGCGCCGGCGCGTCGCGTACGTATTGATGAGCGCGGGGAAGCGCGAGCCCTTGACGCGCTCGAAGAGCAACGCCGGTCCCTCGGCGCGCATCGAGCGCTGAGCGATCTCAGACAGCTCGAGAACGGGATCGATCTCACGCGTGATGCGCCGAAGCTCGCCCCGCTCCTCGAGGTAGCTCACGAAGGTGCGCAGATCGTTCCAGTGCGCCGGCACGCCGGGCGCGCCCGCGCCGATCGCCACGCCGACGCCGTCCGGCGCGAGCGCCATCAGGACTTCCTCTCGACCGACAGCACCGCCAGGTCGCGCAGCGCGTCCCGGAAGGTCGAGGGCGGCACGAGCTCGAGCTCGAGCACCGATTCGGCGGCGAGCGCGCGCGCCTTGTCGCGCGCGAGGGCGACGCCGCCGGCCCTGCGCGTCTCGGCAAGAATCTCGGCGGCGACGTTCGCGGCGACGCCTCTGTCGCCGAGCTGCGCCCGCACGCGCCGGCCGAGCGCCGGATCGGCTTCGCAGGCGAGCAGGACGGGGAGGGTGAGCTTGCCCTCTTGCAGATCGAGACCCACCGATTTTCCGGCGGTCGCTTCGTCGGCGTCGGCGTCGAGCACGTCGTCGGCGATCTGGAAGGCCCTCCCGAGCGCGCGCCCGTAGCGCTCGAGCGGTCCGTCGAGCGCCGGCCCCACGGCCCCGCCCACGCGCGCGCACCAGGCGATGAGCGAGGCGGTCTTGCGATCGATGACGCGGAAGTAGTCCTCGATCGTCGCGTCGGGGTTTCCGGCGCGCTCGAGCTGCGCGACCTCGCCCTCGGCCATCTCGGTGACGGTCGTCGCGAGCGACTGCACCATGGGCAGCGAGCCCGTGAGGGCCACCGTCTCGAGCGCGCGCGCCAGACAGAAGTCGCCCACGAGGACGACGATGCCGTTACCGAAGACCATGCGCGCCGCGGGCCGGCCGCGTCGCACGCGCCCGTCGTCGACGACGTCGTCGTGATAGAGCGTCGCCGTGTGGATGAGCTCGGCGGCGCAGCCGACGGCCACGCCGAAGTCCACGGGCGCGCCCGAGGCGCGCGCGCTCAGCACGGCGAGCAGGGGCCGGAGGCGTTTACCCCCCGCGCCGAGCAGATGGGCGCCCACTTGCGGGATGGCCCCAACGGGGCTGTCGAGGCGCTCGGCGAGGCGGGCTTCGACGAGGCGCATCTCGGCCCCCACGAGCGCGACCAGGTCCTCGACGCGAGGACGCGGCGGGACCCGCGGGGGCGCGCTCGAGCTGACGGCCGACATGGCCGGTATATTGGTCAGGGAGGGCATGCAGGTCACGACCTTTCTAAATATTCAAAATGAATTGAAAGTTCGCAAGTCCCAAAGGCGTCGGTCTGCCTCTTTCAGCGGCGGGCGCGGGCGATCCGGCGGCGTGGCGCGGGCGCGCGCGGGCGGCCCACGGCGGTTGGCTCGGGGGCGCGCGGTGCCTGCGCCTCGACCTTGAGCACGTCGCGAAAGCGGCCCACGTCCATGGTGAGCTGGCCGAGCAACATGTCGAGCAACGTCTCGCCCAGCGCGCAGATTTCGTGAAGGCGCTCGAGGCGGCCGGCCGTGAACGCAGCCTCGGCCGCGAGTCGGCGCGGCGCCGCGACTTGGGCGGCCCGCGCCGTGGCCACGCCGCGCTTGACGGCCTCGACGGCGGCGCCGATCTCGCGGCGCTCGCGCTCGTTGAGCACGCCGGAGATCATCTTCCAGAAGTCGGTCTCGGCCTGGTAATGCTCGCGCCGTTGGCCGCGCACCCAGACGCGGTGCACGACGCCCCAGCGCCCGAGCGCCGCGAGGGTCATCGACGCGCTGCCCGCCGAGATGCCGAGCCGCGCCTGGATCTCCGCCTGCGGCAGCGGCTCGTGCGAGAGGTAGAGCAGGCCGAAGGCGCGGCCCATCGTGCGCGTGAAGCCCCAGAACTCGGCGATCCGCCCGCATGTGTCGATGCCCAGGTCGCGCGCGCGCCGCAGCTCCTCCTCGGGCGTTCCGGCGGTGGCCATGCCGGCGTTCTTATACAGCCTCGGCGGGCCGCTCGAGTCGCGACGTGGGCACGAGGCCGGCCTCGTCGCGGGCCGCGAGCTGGCCGCACGCAGCGTCGATGTCTTCGCCGCGCGGCGTTCGGATGTAGACGGCCATGTTCGCGGCGCGCAAACGTTGCTGGAAGGTCCGGATGCGCTCGGCCGACGGGCGCTCGAATTGGGGGCCCGATCGCGTGGGAGCAGACGGGCCTTGCCCGGCTGATCCCGTCGCGGGAGGGGCATCAGGAACCCTCGCAGGGTTCCCGATCTTGTTGAATGCGTTCCAGGGGATGAGGTTCACCTTGCAGGGCATGCCGCGCAGCAGGAGGACGAGCCTGTCGGCGTCGGCGTCGCTGTCGTTGACGCCCGCGAGGAGCACGTACTCGAACGTCACGCGCCGCCCGTGCGCGAGCGGAAAGCGCCGCGCCGCCTCGAGCAGCTTGGCGATGGGCCACTTGCGGTTGACGGGCATGATGCGGTCGCGCACCTCGTCGGTCGTGGCGTTGAGCGAGATGGCCAGGTTGGGCGCGGGCGACAGGCGCCCGAGCTTTTCGATGCCGGGCACGAGGCCCGCCGTCGAGACCGTGATCCGCCGCGGCGAGAAGTGCAGACCCCACGGGTGCTCGAGGAGCGTGAGCGCGCGCGTGACGTTATCGAGGTTGTGCAGCGGCTCGCCCATGCCCATGAACACGAGGTTCGTGGGCCGCCGCCCCGCGAGCGTCGTGGCGCGGTACACCTGCTCGACGATCTCGCCCGCCGAGAGGTTGCGTCCGTACCCGAGCGTCGCCGTCGCGCAGAAGCCACAGTCCATGGCGCAGCCCACCTGCGACGACACGCACAGCGTGAGCTTGTCCCGCTCTGCATCGTCGTCTGGGATGAGCACCGACTCGATGGCGCGATCGTCGAACGTGCGGAAGCGCAGCTTGCGCGTGCCGTCGCGCGCCTCTTGCACGACGTCCGCGCGCAGGGGACGGAGCGGCAGCCGCGCGGAGAGCGCCTCGCGCTGCGCCTGCGGCACGTTCGTCATCTCGTCGATGCCCTCGACGCCGTGCTCGTGTAGCCACCGGAAGAGCTGCTCGCCCCGGTAGGCGGGCGCGTCTGTGCCGAGCTCGGCTGTGAGCTCGGCGGGCGTGAGGGAGCGCAGATCGAGGTCCATTGGGCGCGCGCGAGACTAACGCCGAGGCGCCTCCATCGCCAGTGCGGCCCAGCCGTCGACGCTCATCGCGCGCGTCGGCGGCGCGTCAGGACGTGCCAATGACGCCGAGCAGCGCGAGGGCCCACGCGGGGCGACGAAGCGCGAGGCTTGCTCGCGCTAGAGCTCGGCGCCCGTGAAGAAGAACCCGAGCTCGAGCTTGGCGTTGTCCGGGCTGTCGCTGCCGTGGACGGCGTTCTTCTCGATGTCGGTGCCGTACTTGGCGCGGATCGTTCCCGGGGCGGCCTTCTTCGAGTCGGTCGCGCCCATGACCTCGCGGTACGTCGCGACCGCGTTCTCGCCCTCGATCGCCATGACGACGCACGGGCCGGATGTCATGAATCTCACGAGATCGCCGAAGAACGGCCGCGCCTTGTGGACGGCGTAGAACCCCTGGGCCTGCTCCTGCGACAGCTTGAGGTAGCGCAGGCCGACGATCTTGAGGTGGCTCTTCTCGATGAGGTCGATGACGCCGCCGATGGCTCCCGCGGCCACGGCGTCGGGCTTGACGATTCCAAACGTTCTCTCGAGCGACATGCGATCCTTTTCTCCTGATGGGCTTAGGAAATCAACGGCGCGATGGTCTTGCCAAGGTCAGCAGGCGTCGCCGCGATGGCGATGCCGGCGTCGCGCATGGCGGCGATCTTCTCGGCCGCCGTGCCCTTGCCGCCGCTGATGATGGCGCCCGCATGGCCCATGCGCTTTCCAGGCGGCGCCGTCTGGCCCGCGATAAAGCCCGCGACCGGTTTCTTCAAGTTCGCCTTCACGAAGCGCGCCGCGTCCTCCTCGGACGTGCCGCCGATCTCGCCGATTATGAGGACGCCTTTGGTCTGGGGGTCCTTCTCGAAGAGCGCGAGGCAGTCGATGAAGTCCATGCCCTTGACGGGGTCGCCGCCGATGCCGATGGCCGTCGACTGGCCGAGGCCGAGCGTCGTGAGCTGGTGTGCCGCCTCGTAGGTCAGCGTCCCCGAGCGCGAGACGACGCCCACCTTGCCGGCCTTGTGGATGTAGCCCGGCATGATGCCGATCTTGCACTCGCCCGGCGTGATGATGCCGGGGCAGTTCGGGCCGATGAGCGTCACGCCCGTGCGGCCCTCCAGGGCGCGCTTCGCCCTCACCATGTCGAGGGTGGGGATGCCCTCGGTGATGCACACAACGACGGCGATGCCCGCGTCTGCGGCTTCGAGGATGGCGTCGGCGGCGCCGGGCGGCGGGACGTAGATGACGGTCGCGTTGGCATCCGTGTGATTGACGGCCTCGGCGACGGTGTCGAACACGCGGAAGCCTTCGTGCGTCGTGCCGCCCTTGCCGGGGGTGACGCCGCCTACGACGTTCGTGCCGTACTCGCGCATCTGCTTGGCGTGGAATGTGCCCGCCGAGCCCGTGAGGCCCTGAACGATGAGCTTCGTCGATTTTCCAACCAGCACCGACATGGCTACTTGCCCCCCGCAGACGCCGTCTTGACGAGCGCGACGATTTTCTGAGCCCCGTCGGCCATGTCGCCAGCCGTGGTGAGGGCGAGGCCCGACTCGGCGAGCATCTTTTTGCCGAGCTCGACGTTCGTGCCCTCGAGGCGCACCACGAGCGGCACCTTGAGGCCGACCTGCTTGACGGCCGAGATCACGCCCTCGGCGATTGTGTCGCACTTCATGATGCCGCCAAAGATGTTGACGAAGATGCCCTTTACCTTGGCGTCGGCCGTGATGATCTTGAAGGCTGCCGTGACCTTCTCGGCCGTCGCGCCGCCGCCCACGTCGAGGAAGTTCGCGGGCTGGCCGCCGAAGTGCTTGATGGTGTCCATCGTCGCCATGGCGAGGCCGGCGCCGTTGACCATGCAGCCGACGTTCCCGTCGAGCGTGATGAAGCTGAGGTCGTGACGCTTGGCCTCGATCTCCGCCGGGTCTTCCTCGTCGACGTCGCGCAGCGCCTCGAGCTCCTTGTGGCGGTAGAGGGCGTTGTCGTCGAAGGTGACCTTGGCGTCGAGGGCGAGCACGCGGTTGTCCTTGAGGACGACGAGCGGGTTCACCTCGAGGAGCGAAGCGTCGAGCTCGACGAAGGCCTTGTAGACGAGTGTGAGAAGCTCGGCGGCGTTCTTGGCCGCCGCGCCCGTCAGCCCGAGGCCGTACGCGAGGTTGCGCGCCTGGTAGCCCGCGAGCCCGACGACGGGGTCGACGATCTGCTTGAGGATCTTCTCGGGCGTCTTGGCGGCGACCTCCTCGATCTCCATGCCGCCCTCAGACGAGGCCATGACGACGACGCGCCCGGCGCCGCGGTCGACGACGACGCCCAGGTAGAGCTCGCGCGCGATGTCCATGCCCTGCTCGATGAGGAGGCGCTTGACGACCTGGCCCGCCGGGCCCGTCTGGTGCGTCACGAGCTTCATGCCCAGGATCTTCTGCGCCGTCTCGCGTGCGGCCGCCGCGCCCTTGACAACCTTGACGCCCCCGCCCTTGCCGCGGCCGCCGGCGTGGATCTGAGCCTTGACGACCACCACCTCGCTGCCCAGCTCGGCGATAAGGGCCTTGGCGGCGGCCTCCGCCTCGTCGACGCTGAAGGCGGGCGTCCCCCTGGGCACGGGCACGCCGTACCTCCGCAGCAGCTCTTTCCCCTGATACTCGTGAATTTTCATGGGCGGGCGGGCCTTTCTTAAAGCTTCTCTTTAAGCCCTCGTTCAAACCTTCTTGGACGCCTCGATGAGCTCGCGCACGGCCGCGGCCGACTTCTCGAGCATGGCCTTCTCGTCGGCGGTGAGCTGGATCGTGACGACCTTCTCGACGCCGCCGGCGCCGATGACGACCGGGACGCCCATGTAGAGGTCCTTGTAACCGTACTCGCCCTCGAGGTAGGAAGCGCAGGCCACGAGCCGCTTGAGATCCTTGAGGTACGACTCCGCCATCGACACGGCCGCGGAGGCCGGCGCGTAGAAGGCGCTCGTGCCCATGAGCTTGACGATCTCGCCGCCGCCGTTGCGCGTGCGATCGACGATGGCGGCGAGCTTGTCGGCGGCCACGAGCTGCGCGACGGGAATGCCGTTGACGGTGCAGTTGCTCGTCACGGGCACCATCGTGTCGCCGTGGCCGCCCAGCACCATCGTGCGCACGTCCTTGACGGCCACGCCGAGCTCCCGCGCGAGAAAGAGCTGGAAGCGGGCCGAATCCAGGACGCCCGCCATGCCGACGACCTTCTTGCCCGAAAAGCCCGTGACCCTCTTGAGCTCGTAGACCATGACGTCCAGCGGGTTCGACACGACGATCACGAAGGCGTCGGGGGCGGCCTTCTTAAGGTTCTCGCCGACGCTGCGGATGATCTTGAGGTTTATCGACAACAGATCGTCGCGCGACATGCCCGGCTTGCGGGGCACGCCCGCCGTGATGATGACGACGTCCGAGCCGGTGACATCAGACCAGCTCGAGCTGCCCGTGATCTTGGCGTCGTAGCCGAGGACGGCGCCGTTCTGCTCGAGGTCGAGCGCCTTGCCCTTGGCGACGCCTTCCTTCTCGGGGATGTCGAAGAGCACGACGTCGCCGAGCTCGCGACGGGCGATGAGGGCGGCCAGCTCGCCGCCGATGTTGCCGGCGCCGATGAGAGAGACTTTCTTGCGAGACATCAGGGGCTCCTTTGTGTCTTTCCCAAACGCGGATCTTCGAGCGCCGGAGGGGTTGGGAGCCCTCCCAGAGTTCCCATCTAAACTGCCATGTTCGCGATGAGCGCGTCGCCGAAGGCCGAGCACGAGACCTCTTTCGCGCCCTCCATGAGCCGCGCGAAGTCGTAGGTCACGACCTTTTGGGCGATGGTCTTCTCGATGGCGGCCACCGTGCGCGCGGCGGCGCCCGTCCAGCCGAGGTGCTCGAGCAGCATGACGCCCGAGAGGATGACCGAGCCCGGGTTCACCTTGTCCTGGTTGGCGTACTTGGGCGCCGTGCCGTGCGTCGCCTCGAAGACGGCGTGCCCCGTGACGTAGTTGATGTTGCCGCCGGGGGCGATGCCGATGCCGCCCACCTGCGCCGCCAGCGCGTCGCTCAGGTAGTCGCCGTTCAGGTTCAGCGTCGCGATGACGTCGAACTCGTCGGGCCGCGTGAGGACCTGCTGCAGCGTGATGTCGGCGATGGCGTCCTTGACGAGCACCTGGCCCGCGGGCGGCTTGCCGCCGCAGTCGTCCCAGCCCACGGCCTTGCTCGCGAACTCCTTCTTCACGAGGGCGTAACCCCAGTCGCGGAAACCGCCTTCGGTGAACTTCATGATGTTGCCCTTGTGCACGAGCGTGACGGTCTTGCGCTTGTGGCGGATGGCGTACTCGAGCGCCGCGCGGATGAGGCGCTCGCTGCCCTCGCGCGAGACCGGCTTGATGCCGATGGCCGACGTCTCGGGGAAGCGAATCTTCTTCACGCCCATCTCGTTTTGCAGAAACGCGATGACCTTCTTCGCCTCGGGCGACTCGGCGGCCCACTCGATGCCGGCGTAGATGTCCTCGGTGTTCTCGCGGAAGATCACCGTGTTGACCTTCTCGGGCGCCTTGACGGGGGACGGCACGCCCTTGAAGTACTGCACGGGGCGCAGGCAGACGTAGAGGTCGAGGATCTGGCGGATGGCCACGTTGAGCGAGCGGATGCCGCCGCCGATGGGCGTCGTGAGCGGTCCCTTGATGCCGACGAGGTACTTCTTGAAGGCCTCGAGCGTCTCGTCGGGGAGCCACGTGTCGAAGAGATTCTTGGCCTTCTCGCCGGCGTAAACCTCGGTCCAGGCGATCTTCTTGCGTCCGCCGAACTCTTTCTCGACGGCGGCGTCGAGGACGCGCGCGCTCGCCCGCCAGATGTCTGGGCCCGTCCCGTCGCCCTCGATGAAGGGGATGATGGGCCGATCGGGCACCTCCAGGCGCCCGTCGGCGTGAACGGTGATGGGATCTGCTCCGGAGGGAATCTGCGGCTTTGGGCTCTGCATGGCGGCCCACGATTAGCTCCGACGGAGGGGCATGAGCGCAAGTGAAAAGTGTGTGGACGCCGCCGTGATCGTAAGCCGACGTGCGGGCGCCGGGCCGGGAGTTCAACTCCCTGCGCCATGACCCGCCGTCCGCGGTCCAAGGAGGGCTGCCAACCGCGCCCGGGACGCTCATACTTGTCCTGACGCGGGATGAAGTCGATCACGCTTCTGCAGATCATCGCGATGGGGCTGCCGGCCGTGGGGTACGCGCTCGCGTGGTGGATGCAGCCGCAGCGGCGCGCGCGCCGCGTGCTCGAGCGGGCGCCGGGCAAGCGGCTCTGGGACGTGCGCGACGGCGATCGCGTGCGCCTCACGGGCTT
>DASZFV010000007.1:0-11557 GCA_035939455.1 Polyangia bacterium | reverse complement strand
GCCGTCGACGAGCACGCGGTCGCTCGGAGGGGTCGCCGCCGCTCTCCACTGAACAGAGTCACAGCTATTTTTCCATTGATGAGATTCTATTCAATAGATTACTTTGACAAGCAGCTAATGAAACGGTCAACTCCCAGCGCGTCCGCTCCGGCCTCTTTTCGAGGGGAGGCGCCGCGCGCCGAGGCGTCGGGAGCGCCGGCTGCGCGCGCGGGCCTGCTCGAAGAGCGCGAACTCGAGGAGATCGAGCGCTCCTGGCCGAATGGTTTGACGTCGCGGCAGATCGTCGACGTCTTCGAGACGCGCGGCATCCGCTTCTCGGAGGCGACGCTGCGCAAGTACGTGCAGCTCGGCCTGCTGCCCCGTTCGGTGCGCGTGGGGCGCAAGGGCAAGCACCGCGGGTCGTGCGGGCTCTACCCGTCGCTCGTCATCCGGCGTGTCAACACCGTCAAGGGGATGATGGCGGAGGACCGCACGATCGAGGAGATCCAGCGGTCCTTCGCGCGCTTCAAGGACGACATCGACTCCGTGCAGACTGAGCTGCGCGATCTCATCGCCGGCTTCGAGCGCGAGGCCAAAGCGCCCAGTCTCAGGCCGGACGCCGACGCGCGGCGCGCGATCGAAGACGAGATCATCGAGGCCAAGAGGGCCGCCGGCGAGCTCGTCCGGCGCATCAGCAGCCTGGAGCGACGAATTTCCGCCCGCGCCGCCGACTCGTCGGCTGCCGGGACCGCCGTCGAGGGCGGGAGCGACCTCTACTGAGCCGGCACCTCGACCGCCGGCGAACGACCGAGGAGGAGCGAATGGACGACACGGACGATCAGGATCCCAAGCCACCCAGATTCGACGACGAGGACGCGCCTCAACCCGAGGTCGCGCGCATTCGCCGCAAGGTTCATTCGGCGGGACGCGACGGCCGCGTGCGCTCGAAGACGATCGCGCCCAAGCGACTTACGCGCGACGAGCGCCGCCTGTCGGAGCTGCTCGTCTACCCCGACAACGTCGATCGCCCGACGTCGCGTCAGGCGTGCACGCAGATGCAGCGGCCCTGCCCGTTCGTGAGCTGCTCGCACCACCTCTATCTCGACGTCAACCCGGAGACGGGCGCCATCAAGCTGAACTTCCCGCACCTCGAGGTGTGGGAGATGGCCGAGACGTGCTCGCTCGACGTCGCCGACCGCGGCGGCATCACCCTCGAGGAGGTTGGCGCGATCCTGAACCTCACGCGCGAGCGCATCCGTCAGGTCGAGGTGCGCGGGCTCGCCAAGATCAAGGACAACACCGGCGACGAGCTGGGGCTCCCCCCCGAGCGCTCCTAAGCGCGGGAAGGGCTCCGCCCCGCCCGCGGGCCCCTCCCTTGCTCCGTAAGGCGAGCCGGCGAGCCGGCGAGCCGGCGCGGCGACGCCGCGCCTCCCGCCCTTGGATCTGCTCGCGACGAAGATAGATCGAGGCCATACTCGACTCATGGAATTGCGCGCGCTGACGTATCTGGACGTGCTCCAGTCGCAGGTGGCGGGTTTCATCCAGACTGTGGCGCAGGGCGTGATGCCGCTCGACGGTCAGGCGGCCCTCGTCGTAGAGATCGCGCCCGGGATCGCGGTCAACGCGCTGACCGACGTGGCGCTCAAGCGCACGGGTGTCGTCCCGGGCATGCAGATCGTCGAGCGCGCCTACGGCCTGCTCGAGCTGCACGCCTTCGATCAGGGCGAGGTCCGGCAGGCGGCGAGCGCGATCCTCGAGCGCCTCGGGGTCGCCGAGACGGACCGCCTCGCGCCGCGCGTGCTGTCGCGCGAGATCATCACGGGCGTCGACGCTCACCAGTCGGCCATGATCAATAGAATGAGGCACGGACAGATGCTCGCCGCGGGCCAGTCGCTTTACACGCTCGAGGTGCACCCAGCGGGGTACGGGGCGCTGGCCGCCAACGAGGCCGAGAAGCGCGCCGAGATCTCGGTCCTCGAGCTCGTGACGTTCGGAGCCGTGGGGCGTCTCTGGCTGGGCGGCCACGAGGAAGAAATCCGGCAAGCGGCGGCGGCCATCGACGCGGTCCTCGCGGGCCTGGCCGGTCGCCCGAACGGAGACTCGAAGTGACGGTGTCGCCGATTGAATCCGCAGGCGCTCGGGGCGCGGCGCCCGATCTGGCGTCGCCCCTCGACGCCATCGATGTGAAGATCGCCGAGCGCCTGCTCGCGGCGGCGCTCGGGTCGGGCGGGGAGTACGCCGATCTTTACTTCGAGCACCGCTCGGGCGCCGACTTCGTCATGGAGGAGGGCCGCATCCGCACGGTAGGCCGCGGCGTGACGCTGGGCCTCGGCGTACGCGTGCTGCGCGGCGACGCCACCGGCTACGCCTACACCGAGGAGATCTCGGACGAGCGCATGCTCGAGACGGCGCGCACGGCGGCGCAGATCGCGTCTTCGGGCGGCGCGCCCGCGCCTGTCGCGATCCGCCCTGTGACGCTGCCGGATTTCTATCCGGTCCCGCGCTCGTCGCTCGCGACGCCGGGCGCTGAGAAGGTGGCGCTGCTCCGCCGCGCCGACGCCGCGGCGCGCGCCTTCGACACGCGCATCGTGCGCGTCGAGGCCTCGCTCGCCGAGGAGTGGCGCGAGGTGCTCGTCGTGACCTCGGACGGCCACCTCGCGCGCGATCGCCAGCCCATGATCCGCTTCGGCGTGAGCGCCGTCGCCGAGGAGGGCGGGCAGCGGCAGGGCGGGCGCTCGGGCGGCGCGGGGCGCTTCGGCCTCGAAGTCTTCGATCGCCCCGACCAGAGCCCCGAGGCGCACGGGCGCGAGGCCGCGCGCCTTGCCGTCGGCATGCTGCACGCCGTGGAGGCGCCCGCGGGTCCGATGGAGGTTGTGCTGGGCCCGGGCGAGTCGGGGATCCTGCTGCACGAGGCCGTCGGCCACGGGCTCGAGGCGGACTTCAACCGCAAGAAGACCTCGAACTACACAGACCAGATCGGCCAGCGCGTCGCGTCCGAGCTGTGCACGATCGTGGACGACGGCACGGTCGCGAACGCGCGCGGGTCGATCAACGTCGACGACGAGGGCAATCCCGGCCAGCGCAACGTCCTCATCGAGAACGGCATCCTCGTCGGGTACATGCAGGACAAGATCTCGTCGCGGCACTTCGGCACGACGCCCTCGGGCAACGGGCGCCGGCAGAGCTTCCGCCACGAGCCGCTGCCGCGCATGACGAACACGTTCATGGCCTCGGGGCAGGACGCGCCCGAGGACATCGTCCGCTCGGTCAAGCGCGGCGTCTACGCCAAGCGCTTCTCGGGCGGCCAGGTCAACATCTCGAACGGCGACTTCGTGTTCGCCCTCACCGAGAGCTACCTCATCGAGGACGGCAAGCTCACGGCGCCCCTCAAGGGCGTGAACCTCATCGGCAACGGCCCGGACGTCCTGCGCAAGGTGACGATGCTGGGCCACGACTTCGCGCTCTCGGAGGGGACGTGGACCTGCGGCAAGGACGGGCAGTCGGTCCCTGTGGGCATCGGCACGCCGACCATGAAGATCGCGGAGATCACGGTGGGGGGAACCAAGGCGCGATGAGCGAGCCCGCGACCGGTGCGCGGGGCGCCGCGCGGCGCCGCCCCGATCCGAAAGAGTGTCAGCGCCTCGCCGAGCAGATGCTGGCCTTCGCGAGGAAGGCCGGCTCCGACGGCGCCGAGGTGCTCGTGCGCGACGGCACGGAGCTCGAGGTGAAGGTGCGGCTCGGCGAGACCGAGCTCGTCAAGGAGGCCGGCAGCCGCGCGCTCGGTCTGCGCGTGCTGCGTGATCACCGCTCCGCCGTGACGTACACCTCCGACTTCGCGCCGGCCGCCATGGAGCGCTTCGCGCGCGAGTCGGTCGAGCTCGCGGTGCTGGCCGAGCCCGACGAGACGGCGGACCTCCCGCGCGCCGACGAGATGGCGCGAGAGGTGCCCGACCTCGACCTGTGGGACGAATCCGTGCTGGGCCTCGACGTCGCCGAGGGCATTCGGCGCGCGCGCGTCGCCGAGCAGGCCGCCCAAAAGCTCGACGCGCGCGTCACGAACTCCGACGGCGCGATCTTCGGCCGCAGCGCTGCCGCGTCCGCCTTCGCGACGTCGGCGGGCTTCTCGGGCTCGAACCGCGGGACGCATGTCTCCTTGTCGGTCGAGCCCATCTGCGACGACGCCGGCGGCAAGAAACGCAACGGGTCGTACTGGACGGGCGCGCGGTTCGCCGAGGCGCTCGTCGATCCCGAGATCGTGGGGGTCGAGGCGGCGCGCCGCACGATCGCGAAGCTGGGCACGCGCAAGATCCAGACGGGCGAGGCGCCCGTCGTGTTCTCGCCCGACGCGGGGCGCGGGCTGCTCAGTCAGCTCGCGGGCGTCATGTCGGGCGGCTCCGTGTGGCGGCGCAGCACGTACTTGGCCGAGCGCGAGGGGACGCCCGTGGCGTCGCCTCTCGTCGAGATCGTCGACGATCCGCTCGTGCGCCGCGGCCCGGGCTCGCGGCCCTACGACGGAGAGGGCCTCGCGAGCCGCCCCAACGTCCTGGTCTCGGGCGGCGTGCTGCGCACGTTCCTGTGCGACGTCTACGCCGCGCGCAAGCTCAAGCGCCGGTCGACGGGCTCCGCGGCGCGCGGCATCGGCGGCGGCCCGCACGTCAGCATCTCGAACATCATCCTCCGCCCCGGCCAGACGCCCGCCGCGGCGCTCGAGAAGCTCGACCGCGGTCTCTACGTGACCGATCTCATGGGCTTCGGCTTCAACGCCGTCACGGGTGATTATTCGCAAGGCGCGGCCGGCTTCTGGATCGAAGACGGCGCGCGCGCGTACCCGGTGGGAGAGATCACGATCTCCTCGAACTTCGACGCGCTGTGGAAGAACATCGACGCCATCGGCGACGACCTCGATGTCCGCTCGTCCGTCCAGTGCCCGAGCTTCCGCGTTTCGCGCATGATGATCGCGGGCAGTTGAGTACAGACCCCTCACCCTAACCCTCTGCCCGCTTCGCGGGGCGAGGGAACCGGTGCGTCAGTCCGTCAATCTGTCAGTCCGTCCTGGGCACGTGGGGGGCGAGGGTCGCGATCACGAAGGCGTGCAGGGGGCCGTTCGAGGCGACGATGCCGCGGCGGTTGTAGAGGTCGGGCAGATCATAGACAAGCGGTTGGCCGTCGAGATCGGTCATGCGTCCGCCCGCGCCGTGCAGGATGGCCTCGGGACCGCAGGTGTCCCAGATCTTCGTGCGGCCGCCCGTGTAGACGTACAGATCGCGCTCCGCCTCGGCGACGAGCCCGATCTTGAGGCCCACGCTGCCCACATTCATCTCGTCGGTGATGCCGAGCGCGCTCTTGACGGCGTCCACCCGCGGCGTGCGGTGCGTCTTCGAGGCGACGAGGCGGATGCCGGGCGGGCCCGCGAGCGTCGAGGTGTGTAGAGGCCAGCGCGCGCCGTCGGCGTCCTGGCGCCAGGCGCCCTCGCCGACGACGCCGCCGTAGACGCGGCCCGTGAGCGGGTGGGCGACCGCACCCACGCGCGGGCGCCCGTCGACGACGAGGCCTATCATGACGACGAAGCCCGTGTTGCCCGCGATGAAGTCGCTCGTGCCGTCGATGGGATCGACCATCCACACGCGCGCGCGGCCTTGGCGCGCGCCGTCGTCGGGAATCTCCTCCGAGAGGACGACGTCGTCGGGGAAGGCGGCGCGCAGGCGATTGACGATGAGCGTGTTGGCGGCGTGATCGGCCTCGGTGACGGGCTCATTGCCGGCCTTGGCGTGGACGGCGAAGTCGGTGCCATGGTAGCCGCGCACGAGACGCGCGGCCTCGAGGGCGATCTCCTCGGCCCGCGCGAGCTCGCGCGCGAAGGTCCCGGGCGCGCTGGCGTCGCGGGTGCTCAAGGCATCGCCCCCAGGTCGCGCGCGAGCGTCTTGCGCCCCACGAGCAGCACGACGCCCGCGATGACGACGAGCACGCCGGTCGCGAGCACGGGCAGGCGCAAGCCGACGCGATCGGAGGCGACGCCGATGAGGAACGGCGACAGCGCGTCCCCAAAGAGGTGGATGGCCATCGTGTTGAAGGCGAACCCCCGGCCGCGCAGCTCGGCCGGCAGGACGTTGGCCATGGCGGCATTGAGCGGGCCTGTCGTCAGGAAGAGCAGCGTGAGGTCCACGAACATCGCGGGCCAGAAGATAGCTGGCGAGGGCGCGAGCACGGCGAGCAGCGTGAACGGCAGCGACGCCACCATGGCGACGCCCGACATGACGAAGTGCGCGTCGGCGCGCCTGCGCGCGAGCCGGTCGCCGAAGCGCCCGCCCAGCAGCGTCCCCACGAAGCCCGCGAGCGCGAGCGCACCGCCGAAGGCCGTCGCCGCCGAGGCGAGCGGCAGCCCGCGCTCGCGCACGAAGTAGGTGGGCATCCACACGGCCAGCCCGCCCACGGCGAACGTGTAGATCGTTTGCGCAGCCGTGTTGACGACGAAGCTCGGCCGCGCGACGAGCTCGCGCACGGCGTTGGCGATGACGACGACCGACGAGATGGTCGCCGGGTCCTTCTTCTTCGCGGCCACCTTGACGTCTTGCGCGCCACGGGGCGGATCGCGCAGGAAGAGCAACAACGCCGCCAGGGCGGCGCCGGGTACGCCCGCCACGAAGAAGGCCGTCCGCCAGCCGAAGTGGGCCGCGATCTGGCCGCCCAGGACGTAGCCCATGGCAGAGCCCATGGGGACCGCGGCGTAGAAGATCGCGAGGACGCTCCCGCGGCGGCTCGTCGGATAAAAGTCCGACAGCAACGACGGCGTGACGACGGTGTAGCTGGCCTCGCCCACGCCGATGAGAGCGCGTGCCGCGACGAGGAAGGCGTAGGTCGGCGCGAGGCCCGAGCCGAAGGTGGCGGCGCTCCAGATGAACACGCCCACGGCCGCGAGGCGAAAGCGCGGCTGGCGATCGCCGAGCCACCCCGCGAGCGGCGAGACGACGACGAACGTCAAGATGAACAGCGTCTGCAGTGACCCGCCCTTAGCGTCCGAGAGCCCGAGCTCGGACAAGATCGTGGGCAGGATGGCCGCCGGAATGAACCGGTCGATGTAGTTCAGGAAGTTGAGGCCCGTGAGGATCGCGAGCGCCGCACGGGGCGAGGGGAGGCGAGCCATTTTGCTTCATGCGTACCATGCGCGGCTGGCGGAAAGTGATGGTAGATTTCGCCGCATGCCGACTCTGACCGACATGCTCCTGGTTCCGGGCAACCGCCCGAAGGTGATCGCGGACTGCGTGCAGCTCATCAACGAAGAGGTCGACGCGAAGGGCGGCCTCACGGGGCTGGCCGTCAAGGGCGCCTACGCGCTCGTCAAGGCCGTCAAGCCCGGCTTTGTCACCGAGGCGGTCGACCACATGCTCGACGATTTCGTGAAGCGCCTCGAGCCGTTCTGGGCCGACGCGCAGGCGAAGAACGAACCCATCGGCCCGCTCATGAACACGCGCGCGCCGCAGGTGGCCGACGCCCTCCTCGCGATCAGCGACGAGCGCGCCGCGCGCTCGACGAATCCGACCTTGAAGAAGGCCTACGAGAAGCTGCGGCCGACCGGCAAAAAGCACGTCGAGCAAGCCGTGCCGCGCGTCGGCCGCCTCGTCCAGAAGTACGCGAGCGCCGCCGCCTCGGCGAGCGCCCCGCCTCCGCCTGCGTAGGCGCGCGCTCGCGGCGGGCCGCCGCGCCTGACGTCATGTCGTGAGGAGGACCTTGCCCGCGCCGCCGTTTTCGGCGAGCTGATGGGCTTGCGCGGCCTCGCGCAGCGGGAACTTGCGCAAGATGGGGATGACGAGCGTGCCGGCGGCGACGTCGTTGACGAGCTCCTCGAGGCGCTTCGCGTCGGGGTGGGCCATGAAGGCGCGCACGACCAGGCCGAGCTCCTTCGCGCCCGGCGGCTCGCCTACGACGCTGCCGATGCGCCCGGCCCGCTTGAGCTTGGGGAGCAGCTTCTGCGTCGTGGGGCCGCCAACGGTGTCGGCGAGCGCGTCGAGCTCCGGCAGCGTCTCGACCTGGCGCTCGTCGTCGAGCGCCACGACGCCGTGGACGCCGAGCTTCGCCGCCTCGACCTGGTGCGCGGCGCGCACGGCGGCGTAAACGATGCCGCCGCGTCGCTTCGCCACGTATACGGCGACCCGTCCCACGCCGCCGGTCGCGCCCGTGACGAGCACGCTCTCGCCGGCATGCACGTCGACGGCCGCCTCGACGAGCTGCGTGCCGGTGAGCAAGACGAGCGGCAGCGCAGCCGCCTCGACGAGATCGAGATTCATGGGCACCGCGGCGAAATTGTCTTCGGGTGCGACCACGTACTCGGCGTAGCCGTGTCGCACGAGCCCGCACACGCGCGCGCCCACGCGGAATCTTGTGACGCCCGCGCCCACGGCGACGACCTCGCCCGCGACGTCGCGGCCGAGGACGGCGGGCAGCTCGATGGGCATGTAGGGCTGGAGCGCGCCGCTGCGGAGCTTCCAGTCGATGGGGTTGATGCCGGCCGCCACGACGCGGACCTTGATCTCGTCGCGGCCTGGCGTGGGCTCGGCGACGTCACGCAGCTCGAGGCGCTCGGCTTGACCAAACGTGGCGAGGACGACGGCTTTCATGGGGACTCCTTTGCGGCCAAACGTAGGCATGCTGGAGGATGCGCAAAGGGGGAAAGGATCCGCGCGTCGTTACCGCCCCGCGGTCGCGGCTTCGCTCACTTGCGCAAGGCATAATTCAAGAACGTGACGGCGCGCTGCCAGGCGAGCTTGGCCGCGGCGGGGTCGTAACGCGGCGTCGTGTCGTTGTTGAACCCGTGCTCAGTTCCCGGATACGAGTACGCCTCGTAGTGGACCTGGGCGGCCTTGAGGGCCTTTTCGTATGCGGGCCACGAGGCGTTGATGCGCTCGTCGTTCTCGGCGAAGTGGAGCTGGAGGGTGGCCTTGACGTGGGGGACGGCCTCGAGCGGGGGCGCCATCCCGTAGAAGGGCACGGCCGCTTCGAGGTCCGGCAGCCGCGTCGCGAGGAGGTTGACGACGCCGCCGCCGTAGCAGAAGCCGATGGCGCCAAGGTGCCCGTTGCTCTCGGGTCGCGCGCGCAGGAACTTGGCCGCCGCCACGAAGTCCTCGCGCGTCTTCGTCTGGTCGAGCTTGGCGAAGAGCTCGCGGGCCTTGTCCTCGTCGTCGGGATACCCGCCGAGGGGGGCGAGGGCGTCGGGCGCGAAGGCGAGGAAGCCATCGAGCGCCAACCGGCGCGCGATGTCCTCGATGTGCGGGTTGAGCCCCCGGTTCTCGTGCACGACGAGCACGGCCGGGTGCTTGGCGGGCGTCTTGGCCTTCGGCCGCACGAGATAGCCCCGGCCATTGACGGTGCCGCTCGGCGAAGGAAAGTCGACCCTCTCGGCTTGGAGGCGCGCGTCGGTGGGACGCACTTGCTGCGCCTCCGCGAAGCGCGGGTTGAGCGCCTCGAGGAACGCGGCGGCCGTGAGGCCGGTGGCGGCGAACCCGGACGCGCCTTCGAGGAAAGCGCGGCGATCGATCAGGTTGTGGACGTACTGATCGAAGAGGTGGAGGATCTCGGGAGGGAAGTCGCGGGCCGTGGTGAGGCGCGTGGTCGGGGTCGGTGGCATGGGGGAACCCTCACAGGTTCGGGTCGTAGATCGCTTCGCGGGGCGCGGTCCACACGCAATCGAGGATCTCGCGAACGGCGACGCGGCCATGTTGGCGAAAGACGGCGTAATCCTCGCCGGCCTCGGTGACGACGTCCCGGACGGAGTCGGAGAAGCGCGTGTCGCCGCGGAGCGTGACCGCGAGCGGGCGGTGGAGCTTGGCGGATTCCTCGAGCATGTCGATGAAGTCGCAGCGTTCGACCTGGTGGCTCATGGGGACGACCTCCGGGGGGAAATGTAGATCGGCGAAACGAGAGAGAAGGAGACAATCGCACGTTCCTTCCATCAGGATGCCCACCCATGAGCCCCCTCGCGGTCGTTCACGAGCGCCTCGCGAACCAGCGTCTCGTGGGGCCCCGGTACGCGCGCCCCGCGGACGCGGTCGAGTGGCTCGGCGCGGTCCAGGCGCAGGACTATAGAGGATCGCTCTGGGGGGTCGGCCTGCGCACGCGCGCCGCGACCGAGCTCGACGTCGAGCGCGCGATCGCCGAGCGCGCAATCGTGCGAACCTGGCCGATGCGCGGGACGCTCCACCTCGTCGCGTCCAAGGACGTCCGCTGGATGCTCCGTCACCTCGCGCCGCGCGTGCTCGCGCGAAGTCGCGGCCGCCACCGCCAGCTCGAGCTCGACGAGGCAACGTTCGCGAAGAGCGGGGCGCGGCTCGGCCGAGCGCTCGAGGGGGGTCGCGCTCTCACGCGCCCCGAGGCGTTCGCCGAGCTCGAGCGCGCGGGCATCGCGACGTCCGGTCAGCGCGGCATCCACATCCTCGGCGCGCTCGCCATGCAGGGCCTGCTCTGTCTGGGCGCGCGGCGCGGTCGGCAACCGACCTTTGTCCTCCTCGACGAATGGCTCCCGAGGTCCCGCGCGCTCGAGCGCGACGAGGCCCTCGGCGAGCTCGCGCGACGCTACTTCACGAGCCATGGACCCGCGACGCCGGTCGACTTCTCGTGGTGGTCGGGCCTTCCGCTCGGCGAGGCCAGGCGCGCCGTCGAGCTCGCCGGGAAGACGCTCGTGAAGCGCGGCCCGGCCGGCGATACCTGGAGCGCGACGCCGCCGCGGACTGGCGCGCGCGCGACGGTCGCCCATCTGCTGCCACCTTGGGACGAATTCACCGTCGCCTACCGCGATCGCGCCGCCTTCCTCGAGGCGGCGCACGCGAAACGGGCGGGCAACGGTATTTTCTCGGTCGTGACGATCGACGGCCGCGTCGCGGGCACCTGGCGGCGACAAGAGAAGGCTGGCGCCGTTCGCGTTCGGGTCCAGCTCTTCGAGCCTCCTGGGGCGGCCGTTCACGGAGCCCTCGAGCGCGCGGTGAGCCGCTTCGCGAGGTTCGTCGGGCTGCCGGGCTCGCTCTCGCTCGGCGCGACCTGAGGGCTGCCGCGGCCCGCCGTCCGAATTTTCGGCCGCGGTCGATCACCCGCGACAAAAGCGGGTACTTCCATCGTGATTTCCATGACCTACGTGCTCAACCGTCTGCGCGGCGGCTTTTTTGACGAGCGCTGCTCCCCACCGCCACTTACCCACCTGACCTGACCTCATCCTTCACTGGGGAGTGACGCCATGACGACCAAGACAAGAAAGATTTATCACTGCAGTTTGGTGGCGCTCGCGGTCGTCCTGTCCGCAGCCGGACAGGGTTGCGGTGGGACGAGCTCCGACACACCGGACTCTGGAAAGACGGCGGGAACGGCTGGGACGACGGCCTCCGGCTCGGGCGGCGCGACGGGGCAGGGGAGCGGCGGCGACCAGGGAGCCGGTCAGGCCGGCGCTTCTGGCCAGGCTGGGGACAACGGGCAGGCCGGCGTCGGTGGGACCGGCCAGGCCGGCGCCACGGGAACCCGGGACGGCGGCGTTTCGAGAGATGCGGCAGCGGGCGGGCGGGCCGGCAGAGACGCCGGCACCGGCCGCGACTCCGTGCGA
>DASZFV010000006.1:0-2881 GCA_035939455.1 Polyangia bacterium | reverse complement strand
TGCAGAACGCGGCCTCCGTGGCCTCGCTCATGCTGACGACCGAGGCCCTCGTGGCCGAGCGCCCCAAGAAGAAGAGCCAGGGGCAGGCCGGCGGCGGCGGCCACGGCGGCGGTGGCGGCGGCATGGGCGGCATGGGGGGCGGCGACGACGACTTCTAGACGGGGTCCGGCTCGCTGCCGCTCGCGAACCCCGGTCCCCCTCGCTCAGCGCGGCGAAGCCGCGCTGAGCTCGCTCTGGTAGGTCGCGCTCTGGGTACGTCAAAGGGAGGCTGTGCTTGTCACAGCCTCCCTTTTTGCTGATGAATCGAAGGGGAGCGGTGTTACGTGAGCGCGCGGAGGTCGAGGTGGTCGCCTAGGACCGGCGGGCACCAGAAGTAGCCGCCGGTGACGGCGCGCGAGATGCTCAGGAGGGCGTCCGCGATGCCGTCGTCGAGGCCGGCCATGCGGCGCAGGATGCGCTCGTAGGAATCGAGCGTCGCCGCGTAGGCCACGAAGTATAGGCCGTGCTCGCGCACATCGCCCCAGGGCATCGAGCGGCGCAGCAGGAACGCGTTCGGCTCGTAGCTCTCTTGGGCAGCGCGCTTGACGTGCGCCGAGACGGGCGCGCTCCCGAGCTCCTCGTTCGACTCGCGATCGCGGCCGAAGACGTCGTTGCGCGCCTTCTGCGAGAGGCGCTCGAAGCCGCCCAGATCGTGAATCCACTTCTGCGTCGCCACCAAGCAGCCGCCGGTGCGGTGCGGTACGGTCCCGAACGCCACCTCGACGGCGCGCTCCCCCTTCGGGTTCTCCGTGCCGTCCTCGAACCCCGTGAGGTCGTGCCCACCGCTGTACACGAACGACGGGATGTCCTCGTCGACCCGCACGCAGTCGCCGAGGCTCAGGATCAGGCGGCGCGCGCGCAGGAGGATCTCGCCCGCGTCTGTCCCGCCCAAGAAGAGCCAGACCGCGCCTTGCGTCGACGGGAACGCTCCGCCGGGGCCGCGGATCTCGGGGAAGGCGCGCAGGCCGTCGACCTGCTTGCCGAGGGCGCGCACGAGCGGCTCGCCGACGCCGAGGATCAGGCGATCGTCGAGCGCGAGCGCGCCGACGCGCGCGACGACGTCGCGCGGGTTCGCGTCGCGCGTGAGGCCGAGGGTGATGAATCGCCCGGCCGCCGTGGGCGGTGTGAGGATCGCGGGTTGCCAGCTCGCCACGGCCGAAGAGTAGTTCACATCGCGAGAACGATGGGGAGATAAGGCGATTCGCCGGCCTCTACCAGGGCAGCTCGTTGCCCTTCGCGTGCCAGAACGTTCCACTGCTTTCCGCGCTCGCGCGCTCGATCGCGGCGATGATGCGCGCGACGGCGTCGGGGATCTCCTCGGGCGCGCCTTCACCGCCCATCTCCGTCTTCACCCACCCGGGGTGGAGCGCCAGCGCGATCCCGCCGAAGCCCCTCACCTCGTACGCGATGTTGCGCGTGGCCATGTTGAGGGCGGCCTTCGACATCCGGTAGGCGTAGCCGCGGCCGCTGCTGTTGTCCGCGATCGAGCCCATGAGGGACGTCATGTTGACGATCTTGCCGCGCGAGGCGCGGAGGTTCGGGAGCAAGGCCCGCGCGACGCGGATGGCTCCGAGGGCGTTCACATCAAAGCAGCGCAGGGCTTCGTCCGCGTCGAAGGTTTGCAGCGACGTGCTCCACTTGCCGCTGACGCCGGCGTTGTTGACGAGGACGTCGACGGCCGCGTCGCCGATGGCGGCTGCCAGGGCCCGCGCCTGATCGTCGCTGCGCACGTCGAGCTCGTGGACGTGCACCTTTCCACCGGAGTCGCGCGACAGAGCCTGCAGCTCGGTGGCCTCGCTCGGTTTTCGCGCCGTGGCCCACACCTCGTCGCCGCGCGCGGCGTAGGCGCGCGCGAGCCCCATGCCCAACCCTCGATTCGCTCCCGTCACGACGACTCTCATCGCGCTCCCTCCTTTGCGGCGGCAATACGGACCTCGACGCCGGCCGCTTCGCGGGTCGTGTCCTCGACGAGCTTCGCGAGCTCGACGCCCAGCTTGCGATCGTCCATCCACGCGCGGCGCGCCGCGTCCCAGTCGAAGTGCCAGGCCCGATCGCGGAAGGCGACCCAAAGCTGGCGCACCGCGGGTTGCGGCGTCAGCATCAGCCGCACCTTCTCGTTGAAGAGCACCGTGAGCGCGCCCTGGGAGACCGTGACCTCGGCGAGGTCGGGGTCGACGTCCTCGAACGCGCGGTCGACGCGGTCGTAGGTGTCGTCGAGCAGGGCCCGGTAACTCTTCTCGTCGATCATTCGTGCTCGCTCCCGTCGTCTCTCGTTTCGCCGTCAACGCGGCAGCGCCGTCCAGAAATCGAAGCCGGCGCGCCGTACGAGCACGGGCACGCTGTCACCGGGCTTGTACGCCTTGAGGGCCTCGCCGAAGTCCGCGGGCGTGCGCACGCCCGCGCCGCCCACGCGCAGGATGACGTCGCCGGCCTTCAAGCCCGCCTGCGCCGCGGCGCCCCGGTCGGACATCTTGCTGACGGCGATGCCGCGGCCACCCGGCAGTCCGGAGGCGCGACCGGGCGGCAGCTCCCGCACCTCGAGATCCTCGCCCCCACCGGCGCCGAGCTCGCGCGGGCGCCCGCAGCTCGACGGATGGATCGGCGGCGGCGCCTTCATGGGTGCAAGGCGCGGCACCACCTCCCGATCGATGCGCTTGCCCTCGCGCAACAGCGCGACCTTGATGCGCGCGCCCGGGACGCTGAGCTGGGCGTCGATCTTCAGGTCCTCGCTCGTGGCGATAGGTGTCCCGTTCCACGCGACGACGACGTCGCCGGCCTCGAGGCCGGCCGCCTCGGCGGGCGAGCCCTTGCCGACGCTCGCGATGAGCGCGCCGCGCGCCGA
>DASZFV010000005.1:0-5930 GCA_035939455.1 Polyangia bacterium | reverse complement strand
GAGGACCACCGCGCCGCGCCCGGCCGCCGCCGCACGGCGCGCCCGACCCGCAGCTATCGGTCGATGCTGGCCGTCTTCGACGAGCTCGCGGGACAGGGCGTCGAGCTGCGCATCCTGCACGCCTCGCCGCCGTCAGGCCCGTTCGCGCGCGAGCTCGCGCGTCATCCTCTGCTGAAGCGCGCGCTCGCGCTCCGCGCCTGCCCGCGCGTTCACTTCAAGGCCGTCGTCGTCGATGGCGGGTTCCTCTACCTCGGCAGCGCGAACTGGACGGGCGCGGGCCTGGGCGCCAAGGGCACGGGGCGCCGCAACTTCGAGCTCGGCTTCGCGACCGCCGACGACCTCCTCCTCGATCGCGTGCAGGAGCTCTATGAACGCGTCTGGCGCGGCGCCGCGTGTCAGGGCTGCAAGCTGCGCGAGGTTTGTCCCGCACCCCTCGACGGCATCGCCTTGCCCCGGCGATGAAGCGCCCCCGACGCGATCGGCGATCGACCTTACAGACCGGTGATCGATCGGGGCCTCCGGAAATGTGTCGTTGGTGAGACACGCGGTTCTTGCGTCTCCCTGCTGACGAGGAGCAGGGCGCCGTGGTACGAAAGGGGGCACACCCGAGCGCCATGCCAGAGATTGAAGTTCAGTCGACGAACGGACCCCGCCGCCGGGTTCCGATGACGGACGGCCGCATGGTCATAGGGCGCGGGGAGGAGAGCCACGTCTTCCTGCCCGACTACCGGCTCTCGCGCCGGCATGCCGAGGTCGAGCAGCGCATCGACGGCTTCTACATCGTCGATCTCGGCAGCACGAACGGCACGTTCCTGAACGGTCAGCGCGTCGTGGGCGAGCACCGCCTCGCCGACGGCGACCTCATCTCGCTCGGCGATAGCCGGCTCGTGTTCTCCTCGGGCGCCTCCGACGAGACGGTCGAGGGCGGGGCGCTCGACGGCGCCCAGGCCTACCGCATCAAGGACCTCCACGCGCGCATCACCGACCACGCCGTCGGCGCGGGCGACCCAGGACGGCAGTCGCGCGTCTTTCAGCTGCTCAGCAAGGCCAGCGCGGCGCTGCTCGGCCAGAAGACGCTCCCGGAGATCTTCGAGCAGGTGCTCGACGTCATCTTCGAGGCCATCCCGGTGCAGCGCTCGGCGATTGTCATGCTGGAGTCGGGCGCCGACCCCGTCGTGCGCGCCTCGCGCAGCCGCACGGGCCAGCCCATCGCGAAGGTGAGCCGCGCCATCGCGAAGCGCGTCGTGCAACAACGCCTCGCGCTGCTCGTGCCCAACATCGCCGAGGACGCCGGCCTGCGCGGCCGCAAGAGCATCATGGGCGCCAGCATCCGCTCGGCGATCTGCGCGCCGCTGTGGCTGCCGCCGCGCGAGGGCACGCACGAGGAGGTCATCGGCCTCATCTACGCTGACACGCAGGACTTCGATCGCGCCTTCGACGAGGACGACCTGCAGATCCTCACGGCCTTCGCGAACATCGCAGCGTCGAAGATCGAGAACACGAAGCTCTTCGCGGAGAACGCCGAGAAGCAGCGCCTCGAGGGCGAGATGCGCACGGCGGCCGAGATCCAGCGCAGCATCCTGCCGAAGGACGCGCCGCGCGTGACGGGCTGCGAGCTCTTCGGCGAGAGCCGCTCGTGCGAATCGGTGGGCGGCGACTACCACGACTTCCACTGGAACGGGCGCGCGCTCTCGCTGGCCGTCGCCGACGTCTCGGGCAAGGGCCTGGGCGCGGCCATGCTCATGGCGGCGCTGCGCGCGGCGGTGCACGCCCACTGGCAGGACCCGGCGCTCGACGAGGCCGCCACGCGCATCAACGCCACCTTCTTCGAGAACGTGCCGTCCGATCGGTACGCGACCTGCTTTCTCGGACGCTTCGATCCGATGTCGGGGCGGCTCACGTTCATCAACGCGGGCCATCCGCCGCCGCTCCTCGTCCACGCCAACGGCCGGACGGACTCGCTCCACGAGGGGGGGCCCGGCATCGGCCTCTTCGCGGCCGGCGCCTTCACGCAGGGCGAGCGCACGCTCATGCGCGGCGACACGCTGCTCGCCTACTCGGACGGCGTGAGCGAATCATGGCCCGACGCACCCGCGGCCGAGGCGGCGCTCGCCGACCTCGCGCGCGCCTATGCGGGCATACCCGTGGCCGCCCTCTGCCAGGAGATCCTGGCGGCCGTCGAGCGCCGGCGCGGCGGCGTTCGCACCGACGACTGCACGCTCGTTGTTCTCCGCTGGGCGCCACCGGCGTCTTGACGGGGGGCCCGGCTCGCTGCCGCTCGCCCAGTCATTGCGCTGGTTTCGGTCGTTGCGACGAAATTGGACGCGCTCGCGGGGCGACCCGATACTGGGTCTCTCCGGGAGTACGCATGCGCCGAGAAACCAGGACATGGGTGGGGCGGGCGGCCGCCGCCGTCGTGGTGATGCTCGCGCTCGGGTACGTCCCATACCACGTGTACGCGCGCTCGGGCCTGGCGCGGATGCTGGTGCTGCGGCGCGACCTCCAGGCGCTGCGCGCGCGCAACGCCCAGCTCGCCGCCGACAACGATCGCCTCACGCGCGAAGCAGACGCGCTTCGGACCGACCCCGAGGCCATCGAGCGCGTCGCGCGCGCCGAGCTCGGCTGGGTGCGGCCCGGCGAGATCGTGGTCGATCTCACGGCGCAGGCCGGCGCTGACAAGCCGCCGCCCGTGTTCCCGTCCGCTCCGAGGCGCAGCCGGTGAGTCGCGCGCCGCTCAGTCAGCGCATCGCGTTCCAAATGGGGCGCGCCTTTCGCGCGACGTTCGCCTTCGCCCTGTGCGGCGGCTTCGTCGTCCTGCTCTGGCGCGGGTGGTTCCCTGACCTCCGTCTCCCGGGCGCCGACCTGCGCCGCGCGGCCGCGGCGACGCTGCTCACGACGCTGCTCGCGCTCAAGATCGCGGCGCGCGTGCGCACGAGCGAGCGGCGGCGCACGCCGCGGCGCGAGGCGGTCTCGGACGTAGAGCTCGGGCTCGTGCTGCTCACGGCGATCTACGTGCTGCTCGCGATGTCGGGCGGGGTCGCCTCTCCGGTCTACCCGCTCGTGTACGCCGTCGTGAGCTTCCTCGTGACGTTCCACCGCCTCGCGGTCGGGCTGCCGCTCGCGTCGGCGGCCATCGGCTTCGAGGCGGTGCTGGCCTTCGGACCCACGGTGCCCCTCGAGCACGCGGGCGCGTTCCCCAGCCACGCGGGCTTCATCGGCGTCTTCGCGCTGCTCAACGTCGTCTTCCTGCACGCCGAGGTGGCGCGCCAGCGCCGCGAGCACCTGCGCCGGGTCGAGGACGAGGTCGCGTCGATGCGGCAGGACGCGCGCGACTTCCGCCTCATCTCGACAGCGCTCTCGCCGGACAGCCGCGTGAGGACGCGCGAGGAAGAGGAGGTCAAGCTCTCGCAGGGCTCGATCCAGACCATCCACCAGCAGCTCTTCTACAACCTCGAGCTGCTGCGCACGTCGCTCGGACTGCACGCGTGCGCGCTGCTCTGGCTCGACGAGACGGGCGAGCATCTCAAGGTGAAGGAGCTGTGCACGGAGTCGCCGCACATCACGGAGGCGCCCATCTCGGCGGGCGGCGGCGTGCTGGGCGCGATCCTCAAGGAGCTGCGCCCGTTCGTGCTCGACGTGCCGAAGCTCTCCTTGCTCCCTTACTACGCCGGGCCGGCGCCGGTCACGGCGTTCGTGGGCGTGCCCGTCGTCGAGGGTCGCACGGCGCGCGGCGTGCTCGTGGGCGACCGCGCCGACGGGCGCAAGTTCGAGGAGGCGGACGTCCGTCTCATGGCGAACGCCGCGGCGCAGGTCGTACGCACGGTGCAGTCGGAGCGCGTCTTCCAGGCGGTCGAGCGCTCCAAGCACGAGCACGAGCGCTTCTACCGCGCCTCGAGCGAGCTCAACCGCGCGCTCACGCTCGAGGAGGTCTACGACGCCGCCATCGCGGCGGCGCGCAGCGTCTGCGAGTTCGAGTTCGCCGCCATCGCGACCTACGACGGGCGCAAGGGCAGCCACACGATCCGCCGCGTCGTCGGCGATCTCGCCGAGAAGCTCGACGGCACGACGCACCGCGATCCGTCGTCTATCACGTCGATGGTCGTCAAGAACAAGCTCGCGCTGCCCGCGGGCGGCGAATGGCGCGAGCGCGACGTGCCGGTCTTCTCCCACCCGATGCGCATCCGCGACTTCGAGTCCCTCTACGTCCTGCCCTTGCTCGTCAAGGACGAGCCCGTCGGCACGTTCACGGTGGCGGCCGAGCGCCCGGGCGCCTTCCCCTCGGACCGCCGCGAGATGCTGGGCGTCATCGCGAACCAGGTCGCTATCTCGCTGCAGAACGGCCGCATGGTGCAGGCGCTCGAGGAGCAGGCCACGACCGACGGCCTCACGGGCCTGGTCAACCACCGCACCTTCCAGGAGCGCTTCGCGACGATGCTGGGCCGCGCCGATCGCCACAAGTTTCCCGTGTCGCTCATCCTCACGGACATCGACCACTTCAAGAAGGTCAACGACACCTACGGCCACCCGACCGGCGACGACGTCCTGCGCCGCGTGGCCGCGATCCTCAAGGCGAGCGCGCGCAAGATCGACATCGTCGCGCGCTACGGCGGCGAGGAGTTCGCGATTGTCCTCGAGTCGACCGACCGCGAGGGCGCGCGCCAGCTCGCCGAACGCATCCGCGCCGAGGTCGCGCACCAAGCCTTCCAGTCGAGCAAGGGCCCCTTCAACGCTACGCTCTCCCTCGGCGTCTCGACCTACCCCGAGGACGGCCGCGACAAGGCCGAGCTCATCGCTCACTCCGACCAGTGCCTCTACGCCGCCAAGCACGGCGGGCGCAACCGCACGGTCTGCTACGGCGACATCGCCCCGGGACAAGCCGCGGCCGCGAAGTTGAAGCTCGCGAAGTAGGAGTCTTACTCGTGGTTTCTCCATCGCTATGGCGAGGAGTCGGCGGTCGACGAACGCCGCTACGGCACGCCTAGCACGTACCTGCAGAGGGGGAGCCAGCCGTCCATCGGGTTGTCGTTGCAGAACACGGTGTGGCCGGGGGGCGTGACGCCGCCGTTGCCGCCGATCATCGCGAAGAGGTGTTGGGCCGCCGTGTAGGGGCCGGGGCTCGTTGGAGTGACGTTCGTCACCGCGCCGATCCAGCCGGCCTTCATGACGTTCGGGATGATGGGCTCGATCTCGGCGGGGTAGGGGGTCGTCTGGCCGACGAGCAGGTACTTGCGATCGTTGGGCGTCGCCGACGGGTGCGTGATCCAGGAGGCGTTCGGGAACCCTTCGTCGGTCGGGCCGGACGTGGTGATGACGCGGCCGAAGCGCACGTAGCTCGAGATCATGGCCCAGGTCTGCGAGCCCCACGAGTAGCCGACCACCCAGACGTCGGTCGTGCGCAGCGTGCCGTCGGTGTTGAGGAAGTAGCCCCAGTCGGCCTCCGGCTCCATCGCGACGCCGGCCTTGATCGCGCCGATGGTCTCCTCGAGGATACTCGCGCCGGCCGCCACGGTGACCCAGTCGACGCGGTCCTTGCCGTCCCACAGCTCCATGCGCGCGTCGGCGACTTGGCGGTTGGCCTCGGGATCGTTCGGCGTCGTCTGGAGGACGGTCTTGTACTTGCTTGGCGCGCCCGCGACGCAGGTCTGAGTGATCGGCGCGAAGACGTGGAACCCGTACTGCTTGATGAACGCCTCGAAGCCGCCGGCGCCGGTGCCCGTGCAGATGCCACCGAGCAAGAGGAACAGCTTGCCCATGATTGGCTTGTTCCGGTTGAGGTACATCGACTGGCCGTTGAAGCTCATCTGGCTCACGCCGCCCGGCTTGACGTTGATGGGGCGGGGCGGTGGTGGATCAAAATCGCCTGCGGTGCCCGCAGCTCCGGTCGCGTCAGCATCCACGGTGTTGCTCCCGCCCGTTGCGCCGTCGTCGGT
>DASZFV010000004.1:0-8256 GCA_035939455.1 Polyangia bacterium | reverse complement strand
TGACGAGGGCGAGCGCGATCTCGTCGCGCGCGGCGCCCTCTCCGTCGCCGGCCAGCTCGTCGAGCGTGCCGGCGATGCGGTCGATGATGCCCATCAGGCACCCGCGCGCGCGTCGTCCGCCGCCGCGCCCGTCTCGTCGCCCGCCTCCCACACGCGCTGGCGAATGTCGGCGATGCGTTCGTCGAGCGCGCGGACGTTCTTGAGCGCGGCGTCGACGGCGGCGACGTCGGCCCGCGAGTCGCTCGCCGCGCCGCGCGCCTTGCGTTCGTCGCGCGCGCGGTCGAGCACCTCGGCGATGCCGCGGCCGAGCGTCTCGCCCGCCTGCGCGACGAACTCGAGCAGCCGCGCGCCGAAGCCGTCGACCAGCTCATCGAGCTTGGGGCCCACAATGGCCGCGACGCGATCGACGGCGCGCGGCGCCTGCTGGCGCGCCTCGGACTTGATCTCCGCCGAGACGCGGCCCTTGAGAATGAAGGCCAGGACGGGCGCGGACAGCGCGAGCAGTCCCCCCACCATCGAGTTCACGAACAGGAACACCGTCGTGCCGAGGGCGCCGAGCGCGAACACCGAGGCGTCGTACTTCAACGTGTCGACGAAGATGGGCACCTTGGTGTCCGAGGCGCCGAGCTCGTTCGACACGTTCTGCGCGACCTCCTGGATGTTCTCGTTCGTGACCTGGATGATCTGCTCGGCCAAGCGATCCAGCTCGGCGGCGACCAGCTCACCCTCGGCTTCGGTCCAGGCCTTCCAGCTGTCCTGCACGAAGAACGACAGGTACCGCTGCACGTCGCTCCCGTCGATCTCGGGGGCGTCGATGTCGCTCGGCAGGCGGGCGCGAAACTCGGCGGTGAAGTCCGCGAGATCCTGGCGCACGCGCGCCTTGAGCGCCGCCGTCTCGGCGCGGATGATCTCGGCCGCGCTCTGCAGCGCCTTTTGCCCCGAGCGCAGCTTGTCCTTGGCGCGGCCGATGCGGGTCTCGAGCTCGTCCATGGGCAGCTCGAGCGACTTGCGCCGGATCGCCAGGCTCTGGCGCACGAAGGCCGCGAGGCGGGTCGCGTCGCCGAGGGCGTTGTCGAGCAGCACGCGCCGCCGCTCGTGCGCCACGGTCGCGCCCAGCGCGGCGACGACGTCGCCCAAGCCCGACGCGTCGTCATTGGCGAGCGCGCGCTTCGCCGAGACCGGCAGCACGACGGGCTCGGGCACGATGCGCGCGAGGTGCTTGCGCGCGAACGCCAGCGTCTCCTCGAGCTCGGCCACCGTGAGCAGGTCGGCCTTGGCGACGACGAATAGCAGGCGATCGCGCGAGGAGCGCAGGATGCGCTCCTCGAGGAACTGCCGCTCGGAGGCGCTCAAGATCTGCGTGGCGTCCAGCAAGAATACGGCGGCGTCCGCGCGCGGCAGGTAGCCGTAGGTGATCTCGGCGCGTTGCTCGTTGATGTCGTTGACGCCCGGCGTGTCGACGATCGTGACACGGTCGCCAAGGTTGCCGCCGGCGCCCGCCGCGGGATGCGTGATCTCGACGTGGTGGACACCCTGCCCTGTCTGTCCCGCCTGCCCCGCGGTCGACTTCTCGGCGAGCCCTTCGACCGTCAGCCAGGCCGCGAGCTTCTCGATGGCGACGGGCTTGCGCTCGCCCGACTCGAAGACCAGCGTCGCGCTCTCCTTGGCGCCGTGCGAGATGTGCGAGAGCACCGCCGTCGTGGGCGTGATGCCCGTGGGCAGCACGGACGCGCCCAGGAGCGCGTTGATGAAAGTCGACTTGCCGTGGTTGAACTCGCCGAGCACGACGATCGTGAAGCGCTCATCGTCGAGCTTGGGCAGGCGCGTCTCGCGCACGTCGCGCGCCACCGAGTGCAACCCCACCGCTTCGGCCGCCGCGGCCAGGTCGACGAGCACGCCGCGGATGGCGGCCTTGCGCTCGTCGAGCGACGCCCAGGCGCCGTTCGTCGTCTTCGAGGGCGTCCTCGTCATCGCAGGACCGCCAGGATTTCGGCGACGCGCGCGTCGCACTCTTCCTTCGACAAACCCGGCGGCTCGCCCGCCCCCCCGACGCCGTTGGCGCCGCCCCCGGGCGCCTTGCCGGGCGTCGCGACGACGCTCTTGTAGTACGCCGTCTCGGCGAAGAGGCGCAGGGCCGCGACGCGCTTCGGCAGGTACGGGTGCGTGTGCATCAGCTCGTCGAACCGGCCCACGGACCGGCTCGTCTCCTCGAGCTGCCGCAGATACTCCTCGACGTTGATGTCGCTGTAGAGCTTGCGCGACCCGAGCGCGAGCTTGACCAGGCACGCGATCGACACGTCGAGGTCACGCGTGCAGATGAGCGCGGCGCGGTCGCACGTGATCTCGGCGCGCCGCGCCCAGGCGTTGAGCGCGAGCACCGCCGGCTTGACGCTCCAGCGCAGGAACAGGTTGGCGGCGTGCTTGAGGAAGTGCAGCGTCGTCATGTAGACGACGTGGTTGTTCTGGATGTGGCCGCACTCGTGTCCGAGGACGTCCAGCATCTCGGGCTCCGAGAGGTGATCGATGAGCGCCGCGTTGACGACGATGCACGGATCGTCGGCTGTCCCGAAGGTGTGCGCGTTGAGCGATCCGATGTTGGGCGACACGTACACCGTGGGCAACGGGATGCGCAGCGTGTCGGCGCACGTCTCGACGAGCTTGAAGACGCGCGGGAACTGCTTGCCCGTGACCTTGACTGCCGTACCCAGCATCCGGCTCCTCTCGACGGTCTGCCACAGGCGCACGGCCGCCTCGACGGCCAGCGTCACGGGCCGGATGCGGTCGAGGGTGGCGCGTACCTTGAGGTCGCCGCCGTAGGCGTAGGCCGAGCCCTCACGGGCGCGCGCGTCGGCGGCGCCCTTGCGGGCCGCGACGTACCGCGGGAACGACAGGTCGATCTGCGGCTTGGGCACGGGGAACCTAGATGATAATAGAGTAACTCTCCGCGATGACCACCGCCGCCTCCTTCGCCGGGCCCCCGCCGGCCTCTCCCTCGTCGCCCACGGAGCGCGAGACCGCCTTCATGCGCCGCGCGCTCGCGGCCGCCGGGGAGGCCGCCGGCCGCGGCGAGGTGCCCGTCGGAGCCCTCGTCGTGCTGGGTGACGAGATTGTCGCCGTCGCGCACAACGAGCGCGAGACCGGCAGCGACCCGACGGCCCACGCCGAGATCGTCGCGCTTCGTCGCGCGGCCGCCGCGCTGGGAAGCTGGCGCCTCACCGACGCCGACCTGTACGTCACGATGGAGCCCTGCCCCATGTGCGCGGGCGCCCTCGTGAACGCGCGCATTCGCCGGCTCTACTTCGGGTGCGACGATCCGAAGGCCGGCGCCGTGCGCACGCTCTACACCTTGCTCGACGACAAGCGCCTCAACCACCGCGTCGAGGTCGTGCCCGGCGTGCTGGCGGCGGAGGGCGCGGCGCTTCTACGCGGCTTCTTCTCGCGCCTGCGCCGCGAATAGCCGCGGGTTGGGCCGTGTCGGCGGTCAGAACGCCGACACGAATTGGTACAGCACGATCCCGACGAAGACGAGGACGACGGCGAAGAAGAGCGCGCGCTTGACGTCGCCGGCGATGCGCGTGCCGCGCTCGGTGCGGCGCGTGGCCGCCGCCGGATCCCCCACGACGGGGTGATTGCCCGTCGAGAACAACGAGGCGTGAGGGTCGCCGGTGATTCGAGACGTCCGCCTCGGGGGAATCTGCTCCATACGGCCCGAATCATGGAACGACGTGGGGGGCCGCGCCAACTACAAAACTCCCAGCGCCCGCAACGATCGGTGAATGCTAATATTCCCGCGAGCGTGCCCCCCGCTCGGCGAGGGCCACGCGTGACACGACCGACCAAAAAGAAACACGATCTTGACCTGCCGCTGCGCGAGGACATCCGGTACCTCGGGCGCATCCTCGGCGACACCATCCGCGAGCAGGCGGGTCCCAAGGTGTTCGATCTGGTCGAGCGCATCCGGCAGAGCGCAATCCGCTACCGGCGCGATCAGGACGGACGCAGCCTGCGCACGCTCGAGCAGACGATCGGCGGGCTCGGACAGGACGACGCGACGAACGTCGTGCGCGCCTTCAGCTACTTCCACCACCTCGCGAACGTCGCCGAGGACGTGCATCACGATCGGGCGCGGCGCGCGCTGGAGGCGCGCCACGCGCCGGCGGTCCCCGGCACCCTCGCCTTCGCGCGCGCGCGCCTGCGTGCCGCCAATGTTCCCGCGCGCCGCGTGCAGGCGTTCTTCGAGCAGGCACGCGTCGAGCCCGTGCTCACGGCGCACCCCACCGAGGTCCAGCGCAAGAGCATCATCGATCGGCAGCGCGCCGTACGGGCGTGCCTCAGCGAGCGCGGCGCCGCCGCCGGCCCCGCCGATGGGGAGCTCGACGAGGCGCTGCGCCGCGAGGTGCTCATCCTGTGGAAGACGAGCGAGCTGCGCGCCGAGAAGCCCACGGTGGAGGACGAGATCGACAACGGCCTCGCCTATTTTCGCGGGACGTTCCTCGAGGTCGTGCCGCACCTCTACGCCGAGCTCGAGGACGAGCTCGCGCCGGCGCTGCGCCTGCCGCCCTTCCTGCGCATCGCGAGCTGGATCGGCGGCGATCGCGACGGCAATCCGCACGTCACGCACGAGGTGACGGCGCGCGCCGTCGAGCTACAGGCGGCCGTCGCGCTCGAGCATTACTTGCGCGAGATCCACGCGCTCGGCGCCGAGCTCAGCGTCGCGGCGCAGTACGCCGTGCCCTCGCCGGAGCTCGACGCGCTCGCGGCGCGCTCACCCGATCGGGCGGCGAGCCGGCGCGAGGAGCCGTTCCGCCGCGCGCTCACCGGTGTCTACGCGCGCGTCGCGGCGACCTCCCAGCTCCTCGCCGCCGACGTGGTCGCGCCGCGCGCCGCCGTCGGCGCCGCTCAGGCCTACGGCGCGCCCGCCGCGCTCATCGCCGATCTCGACGTCATTCACCACGCGCTCGTCGCCTCGGGCTGCGCGCGCCTCGCCGCGGGGCGGCTGCGGCTCCTGCGGCGCGCAGTCGAGGTCTTCGGGTTCCACCTCGCGCCGCTCGACATCCGCCAGCACAGCGAGGTGCACGCGCGCGTCGTCGAGGAGATCACGAAGCGCGCCACGGGCGTCGACGTCTACGCCGCCCTCGACGAGGACGAGCGGCAGAAGCTCCTCCTGCGCGAGCTCGTGCCCGCGCGACCGCTCGTCTCGCCGCACGTCGCCTATGGCCCCGAGACGAGCGAGGCGCTCGCGACGCTCAAGGCGGTGGCGACGGTGCACGAGCGCTACGGAGCGGCGGCCATCCCGAACTACGTCATCTCGATGACGGCAGGACCGAGCGACGTGCTCGAGGTGGCCTTGCTGCTCAAGGAGGCGGGCCTGCTCGTGCCGGGGCAGGAGCCGCGCTCGGCCGTCAACATCATCCCTCTCTTCGAGACCATCGAGGACCTGCGCGCCTGCGGCGGCATCATGCACGCGCTCTTCTCGCTGCCGTATTACCGGCAGCTCCTCGAGAGCCGCGGGGACCTGCAGGAGGTCATGCTCGGCTACTCCGACAGCAACAAGGACGGCGGCTTCCTCACTTCGAACTGGGAGCTCTACAAGGCGGAGCGCGCGCTCGTCGACGTGTTCGCGCGGCACGGCGTGCGGCTGCGTCTCTTCCACGGGCGCGGCGGCACCGTGGGCCGCGGCGGTGGCCCGAGCTACCACGCCGTGCTCGCGCAGCCGCGCGGCAGCGTCAACGGCCAGCTCCGCATGACCGAGCAGGGCGAGGTCATCGCCAGCAAGTACGGCGATCCCGCCGTGGGCCGCGTGAACCTGGCGACGCTCGTCGCGGCGACCCTCGAGGCGACGCTCGTCGATGAGCGCGGCCAGGCGACGAGCGGCGACGCCGCCGAGGACGAGCTCTTCGCCGACACGCTCGAGGCGCTCTCGGCGCTGGCGTTTCGCGCCTACCGCGCCCTCGTCTACGAGACGCCCGGCTTCATCCGATATTTCCGCGAGGCCACGCCCATCAACGAGATCGGCGACCTCAACATCGGCAGCCGGCCCGCGAGCCGCAAGAGCTCCGACCGCATCGAGGACCTGCGCGCCATCCCGTGGGTCTTCAGCTGGGGTCAGTGCCGGCAGAGCCTGCCGGGCTTTTACGGCTTCGGCGCGGCCGTGCGCGGCTTCCTCGCCAAGGACCGCGCCGCGCGCCTCGGCTTGCTGCGCGCCATGTACGCGCGCTGGCCGTTCTTCGGCACGCTCGTCGACAAGCTGGAGATGGTGCTCGCCAAGACCGACATGGGCATCGCCGCGCGCTACGCGGGCCTCGTGCGCGACCGGCGCCTGCGCGCGGCCATCTTCGGGCGCATCGAGCGCGAGCACGACGACACGCGCGAGGCTGTCTTCGCCATCACGGACGCCAAGACGCTGCTGCAGGGCAACCCCTCGCTCGTGCGCAGCCTACGCAACCGCACGCCCTACATCGATCCGCTCAACCACCTGCAGGTCGAGCTCTTGCGCCGCCTGCGCGCGGGGCGCGGCGACGTCGACGAGATCCGCCGCGCCGTCCATCTCACGATCAACGGCGTCGCGGCAGGCTTGCGAAACAGCGGCTAGTCACTATGGAACGACCGAAGGTCGCGAGGTGGTGGGGCAGGGCGTGGAGGCCCCGACGTGAGCCCGTTGCCGTCAGGCAGACGGGCTCCTAAAGTTCCGCCATGGATAGGAACCTGGCGCTCGAGGTGGTGCGTGTCACGGAGGCGGCCGCGCTCGCGTCTGCGCGCTTCGTCGGTCTCGGCGATCACGACGGCGCCGATCAGGCCGCCACGCAGGCCATGCGCGAGACCTTCGGCTCGCTGCGCATCCGCGGCACGGTCGTCATCGGCGAAGGCGAGCGCGACGAGGCGCCCATGCTGTACATCGGCGAGGAGCTGGGCGACGGCGCGGCCGATTCGCCGGCCGTCGACATCGCCGTCGACCCGCTCGAGGGTACCAACCTATGCGCGAACGGCGCGCCGGGCGCCCTGGCCGTCGTCGCCATGGCCGAGCACGGACGCTTCCTGAACGCCCCCGACACGTACATGGAGAAGCTCGCCGTCGGTTCCGCCGTCGGCCCCGGCGTCGTCGACATCCGCCGCACGCCCACCGAGAACCTGGCGGCCATCGCGCGCAAGAAGGGCGTCGACGTCGAGGATCTGACGGCCGTCATCCTCGATCGGCCGCGCCACGCTGCCCTCATCGCCGAGGTGCGGGCCGCGGGGGCGCGTATCCGCCTCATCACCGACGGCGACGTCGGGGGCGCCATCGCGACCTCCGATCCCGCCGCGGGCATCGACGTGCTCATGGGGACGGGCGGCGCGCCCGAGGGCGTGCTCGCGGCGGCCGCGCTGCGCTGTATGAACGGCTACATGCAGGGCATACTGCGGCCCCGCAACGACGCCGAGGTCGCCCGCGTCCACCTCATGGGCATCCCCGACGTCGACCACGTGTTCGAGATCGGCGAGCTCGCGGCCGGCGACGTGATGTTCGCGGCCACGGGCATCACAGGAGGGTTCCTCTTGCGCGGCGTGCAATTCCTCCGCGACGGCGCGCAGTCGTCGTCTCTCGTCATGCGCTCGCGCTCCGGCACCGTGCGCCACATCCACACGCGGCACCGGTTCACCGACGAGCCGAACTACGCGCCTTCGCGCACGATGTTCTGAGGGCTGCCGAAGGGCGCGGCGGGCGCCCGGTCTCGGTAGGCGCGCGGCGTCGTTCGGCCTATGCTCGCGCCCATGAGCGCGAAACCCGACGCCGAAATCTACATTGGGACGGACAGCGGCGCGACGATGTCGAAGGTCGGCGGCGTGTGGGCGGACGGCCGCACGATCTCGACGAGGCTCTCGCAGCGACCGACGAACTTCCAGCAAGGGCCGGCGGCCGTCCTCAAGGGCTGGATCGAGGCCGTCGACACCTTCCTCGCCGACAACGGTCTCGCCTGGAATCAGGTGAACGCCGTGGGCCTCGCGATCCCGGGGCCGTACCAGCGCTATGGCGTGCTCGGGCAATCGGCGAACCTGCCGGCGAGCTTCGACGGCTGGGACGTGCAGACGGCGTACAGCCAAGCCTTGTCGCAGAAGGCGGGCCGCGCCGTGCCGCTCGTCGTCGGCAACGACGGCGCGCTCGGCGGCGTGGGCGAGGCGCAGCGCGTGCGCGGCGCGGGCACGGGCGGCGTCCTCATGCTCGCGCCGGGCTCGGGCCTCGGCTCGGCCTACATCGCGCCCTCCGGCCTGCCGCTCGAG
>DASZFV010000003.1:0-2650 GCA_035939455.1 Polyangia bacterium | reverse complement strand
CGGGGGGGGCGGGGGCGGCGGGGGCGGCGGGGACGGCGGGGGACGCGGCTTTGGCGGCGGAGGGGGCGAAGGGTGCGGCGGGAGTGGCGGCGCAGGCGGAGGCGGTGGCGACACGAAGGCGGGGAAATACTGGAGCGCGGCGACGAATCGCCAAGACGGCGAGCCGGGCCCGTCGGTGCCGGGTGCCGCGCCCAGTCCCAGGCTGAAGTTCGGGGAGAGCGCGACGTGGAGGCCCAGGAGCGCCTCGACTGGCGAGGTCATCGACTTCGCAAACCCGTCCTTCGTCGCCGAGGTGTTCGCGTAGACCTCGGCCCCGATGAGCATCGTCGGCAACGCGCGCACGCCGAGGGCCGCCCCGCCCGTGAGCTCGTCGCCGGGAGTGAGCGCGCAGGCGCACTTGTAAGTCGGGCGCACGTGGTACCCGAGCCGCGCCGCCCAGACGACGGGTCCGAGCTCGCCCGCGACGAGCAGGTGCGGCCACAGACGCACACCGCCATCGCTCGTGAACGCGCTCTGGTGACCGGTCGGGAGGAACACGTAACCGCCGAGCGCCACCGCGACGCCGTCGCGCGCCTGCCCAAAGAGGCGCACGTCGGCCCCCAGCCGGACGTCGCCGAGCGGCTCGCCCGACGGGGGGGCGTAGGATATCCCGTTCAACGTGCCTGACGAGCCGTCGTGCGCGATGACGGCCGGCGCGTTCACGTCGATGCGCAACCGACCCCAAAGAACGAGGGCGACGTCCGCGTGCACGATCGTCTGCTGGCTGACCAGAGACGCCACCTGGTGGCCGTTGGCGTCGTAGATCACGACCGGCTTGAGCGCCAGATCCGCGGAGAGCCCGGCCGCGGGACGCACGTGCCCGCGGAAGTCGAGCGACTCGAGCGAGAACCAGTCGCTACCGCCCCCGGCGGGCTCGAACCTGTCGATGGCGAAGCCCGAGGTCGAGCTGGTCTGGGCGCGCGCGCCGCCGCTGGTCAGCGCACAGATCACCACCGCAGCGCCAACGGCCCACTTCGAACGCTCCACGATCGACGTCGACATGCGCGGTGCGTTGACCGTAAGCCCAACCCGGCGGCGGCGGCAAGAGCCTTGAGCAGGGTTTCGGGATCGCCGAGCCGCTGGGGCAAAAAGGAAACGAGATCCCACGGCGCGGTCGTGCGTCTCCCGAAAGCGGAGGGACGAGACGATGACGACCAACGAGACGAGAGGGCAGACTTGGGTGAGCGCCGGCCTGATGATCGGCGCGCTCTTTGCGGGGCTCTGCTCCGTGGTGGGTCAACGACAGGACGCGGTGGCGGCGGCCCTCGCCGCGGCGCCGAACGGCATGACCGCGCCCAAGCCACCGGTGGCGCAGCCAGCCCCGGTCGCGCGCGCGGCGATCGCGGGGGCGCAGCGGCCCAAGGTGGACCTCGTCTTCGCGCTCGACACGACCGGATCGATGTCGGGCCTCATCGAGGGCGCGAAGTCCAAGATCTGGAGCATCGCGAGCTTCGTCGCGCGCGCCCAGCCCACCCCGGACGTGCGCGTCGGCCTGGTCGCCTATCGTGACATCGGCGACGCCTACGTCACGCGCGTCTACGATCTCGATGCCGATCTCGACCGCGTGTACCGGCGCCTGCTGTCGTTCCGCGCCGAAGGCGGCGGCGACACGCCCGAGCACGTCGCGCGGGCGCTACATGAGGCCGTGCACAAGATGTCGTGGTCCACCCAAGAGAACAACTCGGTGCGCATCATCTACCTCGTGGGTGACGCGCCCCCGCATCTCGACTATCAGGACGGCTACGACTGCGCGCAGGCCGCGCGCACGGCCGCCGCCAAGGGCATCCAGATCCATGCCATCCGCTGCGGCACGGATCCCGACACGGCGACCTACTGGCGCAAAATCGCGTCGCTCGGTCACGGCGAGTTCCTCACCATCGATCAGAGCGGCGGCATGCACGAGCGCCGCACGCCGTACGACGACGAGCTGGCGCGCCTGCACGACAAGCTGTCCGACACCGTGGTCGCCTACGGCGCGAAGGGCGGTGCGACGCGCGCCGCGCTCGAGGCAGCGGCGGCGGCACCCGTCGCCGTCAAGGCGGCCCGGGCCGAGTTCTTGTCGGCCGAGAAAGACACCGCAGACGCCAGCGAGGCCCTGGCGAACGACCTCGTGGGCGGCGTCGCATCGGGGCGCGTGAACCTCGACGACGTGCCGACGGCCGAGCTGCCGAGGTCCCTGGCGGCGCTTCCCGCTGATGGGCGCAAGAAAGAGGTCGCCGCCACGGCGCGGAAACGCGGCGTCCTCCTCAACGAGATCGCGAAGGTCTCCTCCGAGCGCGACACCTACCTGCGGCGGAATCCCCAAAAGTCCGCGAGCTTCGACGGCGAGGTCCAGAGGACGCTGCGACAGGCCGGCTTGGCCGCCGGGTTGGCTTTCTAGGCGGCCTGTCGAGCCACCTCGGGCGGGTCGCGCCAGACCCACGAAAGCCGGGCAAGCGAGTCGCCCGCCCGCGCGGTAAACTGAAGACGTGGACGAATCGCGCAGCCCGCCCGCGACGGACGATGCCCTCCCCGAAGCGGGCGCGCTCGGCGAGCTCCACGCGGGCGACGGCGCGCTCCTCGAAGGCTGGCCCGATGGCCTCGTGGCGGTCGGCGGCTCGCTCGATCCCGA
>DASZFV010000002.1:0-5005 GCA_035939455.1 Polyangia bacterium | reverse complement strand
CGCAGAAGCCGGAGCCGCACTCGACCGCGGCCGAGCACGAGGACCCGTTGGTCTTCTTGCCGCACGAGCTCTGCGCGTCGCACACGTTGGGCGGGACGCAAGCAGCGTCGGTCGTACACGCCGAGAAACAGCGCGTGCCGTTGCAGGCAAAGGGGGCGCAAGCCAGCGACGGCGGCGCCACGCACTGTCCCGTGCTGTTGCACGCGGAGGCCGGCGTGAAGACATTGGAGTCGCAGCTCTCCCCGGCGCAGGGCGTGCCCGCCTTGTACTTGCGGCAGCTCCCCGCGCCGTCGCAGACGCCGTCGGTGCCGCAGGTGGCCGCGCCGTGGTCGGCGCAGGTGCCGCGCGGGTCGGCCGCGCCCGCGGGGACAGGCGTGCAGCGACCCATCGCCGACGGCAGCCCGCAGGACCGGCAGGCGCCTTGGCACGCGTCGGCGCAGCAGACGCCGTCGACGCAGAAGGTGCTCGCGCACTCGCCTCCCGTGACGCAGGTCTGGCCGTTCTGCTTGGGGCCGCAGCTCCCCGCGACGCAGGCGTGGCCGGCCTGGCAGTCCGCGTCGGAGGCACACTTGGTCTTGCACGCGCCGTTCGTGCAGCGGAACGGCGCGCACGTTTGCACGCCGGGGGCGCGGCACACGCCGACGCCGTTGCAGGTGCCGGCCGTCTCGAGACGATCGCCCGCGCACGCGGGGGGAATGCAGATGGTCTCAGCGCGATAGAGCGCGCAGCCGCCGAACCCGTCGCACGTCCCCGCGCTGCCGCACGACGCGGCGCCTTGGTCCTTGCACTGGCCGCGCGGGTCGACGACGCCGAGGTCGATGGGCCAGCAGGTCCCTTCGCGTCCGACCTGGTTGCAGGCCACGCAGGCGCCCTGACAGGCGACGTTGCAGCAGACGCCGTCGGCGCAGAAGCCCGAGGCGCAGTCCTGGTTCTTTGCGCAGACTGCGGCCCGGGGCTTGGGGCCACAGCTTCCGGCGACGCATTTGACGTTGTTCGCGCAGTCAGCGTCCGCCTTGCACGAGGCGAAGCACTTGCTCACCGAAGGATCACAGCCGAAGGGCGCGCAGACCGTCGCCGGGCCGGGCTTGCAGCGTCCGATCGAGTCACAAACGTAGACGCCGCCCACGGAGGCGTCGTCGCACGCGCCGCCCTTGCATACCGAACCGGGCGCGTACTTGCGGCAAGCCCCCGCGCCGTTACAGGTGCCGTCGAGGCCGCACGTCGAGACGTCGACCTTGGGACACACGCTCGCGGCGGGCGGAGGCGAGCCGTTCGGCACGAAAGAGCAGGTTCCGGGCGCCGCGGCCGTGTTGCACGCTTTGCACGTCGCCGCGCAGGCCGTGTTGCAACAGACGCCGTCGACGCAAAACCCGCTGACACAGTCGCCGCCACAGCCGCAGGCCTGGCCGTTGGCCTCTTGCATCCCGCCCGTCCCGCTGCACGCAACGTCTGCGGCCCCGTCCGTTCCCGCCTCGCGCGCCGGCGCATGGCTCCCGGTGCATGCGACGAGCGATGCGCCGCCGGCCGCGAGCACGACGATGGCCGCGACGGCGTGACGCAAGCTCATATAGCGATCGGGCAAACCCGACATGCTCCCCTCTAGGTGACCACCGCGGCGCACGTTATCCCCACGCGGGCTGCGACAAAAGTGCCTGGGGCACACGCCGCGTCAGAGCGGGAGCCAAGCTCTCGGCAAGGAGAAGGGTCTCAATGGTACAGGAACACGATCTCGATGCGGTTGTTCTTGGCGCGGCCGGCGGCGCTGTGGTTGTCCTCGAGAGGCTCGTCACCGCCCGCGCCGCTCGGCATGAGGCGACGCGACTCGACGCCGCGCGAAACGAGGGCTCCATAGACCGCCTGCGCGCGCGCCGCGGAGATCGCGACGAGCTCCCCCGCTTTTCCCCGGCTGTCGGTGTGGCCGATGACCTGCACGGGGTAGGTCGGGTACTTGTTGACGAGCGCCGCGATCCCGTCGAGGACCGCTTCATGTCCCGGCGCGACCGTTGTTTGCTTCTTCGAGAAGAGGTCGGGGACTGCGAGCACGAGGCGCTGCAGATCGCCACGCCGATCGATGCGGACCGAGACTCCGGGCACGCCCGAGGCGTCGCGAGAGAGTGCGTCGTCGCGCATCTTGTTCTCGCTGGCCTGCTCCGCCTGCTCGTACCGCGGCTTCGACAGCTCGGCGGCGTGGTCGGCGTTCTTCTTGGCGACGTCGGCGCTGGCTTGCGCCGCGGCGAAGGCGCTCTGCTTGAGCTCGCCCTGCGCCTTGTCGAGCATGTCGGTGGCGGCGCGATAGTCCGCGCTCGCATACTTGCTCGCGTCGACGGTCTCAGCGGTGTGCAGCGCGAGCTGCGCCGCCGCGATCTTCTGCTCGGTCGCGAGCTGCTGCGAGAGGCGCTGCTGCTCCGCCTCAGCCTTCTGCTGGTCCGAGCTCATCTGCTGCGAGAAGCGCTGCTTGTCGGCATCGGCCATCTTGCGCGCCTCGAGATATTTTTGCAGGAGCGTCAGCTTCTCGGTCTCGCTCGCGAGATCCTTCGAGACGCTGGCGTATTCCTCGTCAGCGGCCCCCTGATCGCTCGACAGCTTCTCGATCTTGGCCTTGAGCCGGTCCTGCTCGGCGAGCGCGAGCGCAGTCTTGAGCTTGATCTGCGCCATGATGGCGTCGCGCCGCGACTCTTCGAGGTCGTTCGACTCCCACTCCTCCCGGGCCTTTTCGCCGAGCTTGTCCGAGCTCGTCACGAGATCGGGCGCGCGCTTGGCGGCCTCCTGCAGGTTGGCGCCCTTCTTGACCGCCTCGTACGCGTCGAGCTCGCGCGGGCGGGGCGGCGTGGCGCACCCGAGCACAGCCGCCGCCACGAGCGCGCCCGCTCGCAGGCCTAGGACTCGCGCGCCGCTCATTTGGAGCCCGCCTCGAGGACTTTCTTTCTAATCGCCGTGTCGGCCAAGGCCTTGCGCGCCTGATCGATCTTGTGCCGGGTCGCTTGCAACGCTGCCTCCCGCTTGTCGGCCTGTGCCCGCAGCTTCGAGGCGGCGATCTTCTGGCGGATCAGCTCGGCCTGAGCGAGCGCCCGATCGAGGACCGCGCGCACATCGTCGTATTCGTGCTTGGCGCGCAGCGCCCACGCCTCGTCGAGCCAGGCCTTGAGGAGCGCGATCTCGTCACCGGCCGCGTGGAGCTCGTCGAGACGCTCGATGTCCGAGACGCCCCCACGTTGGGTCTCGATCTGGCGTTGCAGATCGTCCTCTTCGCCCGCCCGCGCCACGCGGCTCGACGTCGACGCCACCAGGAGCGCGACCAGGGAGAGAGCGCGAACCCATCGTCTAGTCCAGAGGCTCATAGGCGGATGACCTTAAGCTTCCGCAAGACCAAGTTCAAGTGCAGCGGGCGCCTCGCACGTGGACGACGTCGGGGGGTGGAAACGACCGTGAGCGCCAGCAAGACCGGCAGAAGGCCGAGCGCATCGCCGAGCAGGTAGTCGGGCAGGGAGATGCCTCGCCCGCCGGTGGGCGATGTTTGCGAGCGTGAAGTTGCCGGCGGGTACGAGGCGCACGACGGCCATCGAGAAGACGGCCCGCCGTCGCAGACGCGCCAAGGGCCGCGAAGCGGGCGCTCTCGATTCAGCGCGGGCGGCGCCGCCCGACGAAGTGGCCGATGCCGCAGCCGAGCGCCGCCGACGCGAGGGCGCCGCCGAGGCCCAGGCCGAGGGCCGCCGAGGATTGAACACGAGCGCCGTCGCGGCGAGCAAGGGCGTGATCGGGCAGAGCGCGAGGCCCGCGACCAGGTAGACGAGGAGGACGAGCAAAGGGGCGTCGGGCTGCGACGCGATCGCGCGGCCGAAGCCCGCGATGCGTTCACGGTTGAGCAGCACCCGCAGCGCGTGACGTGCCAAGCGCGACCAGGACGGCGGCGAGCGCGCCGAGCAGCAGCCAGTGCGGCAGCGACCTTTGCCTGGCGGGATGAACATCGAGAGCCGTCGTCATGTCGTGGCCCGCGTCGGGCCGCCGCCCTGTTAGGCGACGGTCCTGCCGCGGACGACGAGGTCCAAAGGCGCGCTTTCTACGAACAGGCGCCGTCGAGGCACGCCTGCGCGAGGCCGCACTCCGCCGAGACGTGGCACTGCGGCGCCGCCTCGTGCGCCGTCACACAGACGCCGGCGCGACAATACGGGCCCGAGGAGCCCGCGCAGCAGTCGGCGTCGGCGGCGCACGGCGTGCGGCACACGGCGTTCACGCACGCGCGGCCGGGCGCGCAGTCGGTGGACGCATGGCACTGCGGCCAGGGCCCGAGGTCCGGCTGACAGACGGCGTCGACGCACCGGTCGGCGGCGCCGCAGGCGGCGTTCGTCGTGCAACCCGCGTGGCAGACGCCGTTGATGCAGGTGGCGTTGCCGCCGCAGTCGGCGTCATAGACACACTGTCCGCCGGCGCCGGGCGGCGTCTGACAGGTGCCCTGCGCGCACACTTGCCCGGTGCCGCACGACGAGGCCGTCGTGCAGCCGCGCTCGCAAGCGCCGTCGCGACAGCGCCCGTCCGTGCCGCACTGGTTGTCGAACTGACAGACGGGGGGATGCGTCGTCGTGCCGCCGTCGCAGCCGCACATGCCGGCGCCCTCGGCGTTGCTGCCGTCCACGGTGGAGCCCGGGGTCACGCCGCCGTCGGCGCCGGGCGTCGCGTCGTGGCCCGTGGCGCCCCAGCCGCTGGTCCCCGCCAGGCCGCCCGTGCCACCGGCGTCGCCGGCGGCCCCGGTCGTCCCGCCGGCGCCGCCACCGTTGGGCCGGGTCGGAGGGGGCCAATTCGAGTCGCTGCCCGTCGTGCCGGAGGACGTGCCCTCGTCGAAGCCCCAATGATCTCGGTCGCCGCAGATGCAGGCGGCGAGGGGGGCGACGAGGACGGCGAGGAGGAACGGCGTTGCGTTACGTAAGGTCAGGGGCGGCGTGATCATCTTCATTGCTCCTTGTGCTCTTTGAGGAAGGTGAGGTCGGTGTTGGCAAGCGCGAGGCCAGCG
>DASZFV010000001.1:0-13633 GCA_035939455.1 Polyangia bacterium | reverse complement strand
TGTGGCGCGCGCAACGACGACGACGCGCAGTTCTGCAAGAGATGCGGCGGGAAGCTCACGTCCTCCTAACCGCGGTCGCGCTGGGGCTCACGGCCCCGCGTGCCGCGGCCCAACCGTTCGCGGCGGGAGGCGCTGGCATGCCCAACCTGCGCGCGATCTCGGGTCAGCCGCTACCGGATCAGGGGATGGCGGCGGGGACGGTGAGCGTGCGCGTCGCGCGTAAGATCCCGGCGAACGCCGTGGCCGGCGTCGAGGTGGTCGCCATCACGAAGAACTCCGGCGGCGACATGCGCAAGCGGACCGCCGAGACCGACGCGGGCGGCCGCGCCCTCTTCGAGAGCCTCGCGCCCGGCGACGAGTTCCACGCCGAGGTCACCGTCGACGGAGAGCCCCTCAAGACCGTGACCTTCCCCATCCCCGCGCAGGGCGGCGTGCGCACGATGCTCATCGCGGCGCTCGGCCCAGCGTCCGCCGAGGCGGCCCCATCCGACGCCGCGCCCGCGGCGGCCGGCAGTCAGCCGTTCGCGATCGGCTCAACCACGGGCTCGGCGCGGGCCGACGCGTCGCTCCCCACGAAGACGCTCGAGGTGACGCTCATCGACGAGAACGGCCGCCCGATCCCGAACCATCCCGTGACGCTCGGCTCGGTCGACACGTCGAACAAGGTCGATGTCCGCCACGCCCAGACCAACGCGTCGGGCGTCGCGCGCTTCACCGACCTGCCGACGGGCAAGACCACGGGATACGCGGCCGTCACGGATTGGAACGGAATGCACATCGGGACCGGTCCGTTCGCGATGCCCGAAGACGGCGGCACGCGCGCCGAGATCCACGCGCTCGAGCGCACGAACGATCCGTCGGTCATCACGATCGGCGAGGGCGCGCGCATCATCCTGCAGATGCGCGAGGACACGCTCCAGTTCCTCGAGATCCTGCCGCTCGAGAACAACTCCCCGAAGCTCTTCGACCCGGGCCCGGGCGCCGTCGAGATCCCGCTGCCCGCCGAGTTCACGGGCGCGGAGGCGGGCCAGGGCGACCGCAAGGTGGAGATCCGCCAGAACCGCGGTGTCGCCATTCACGGCGCGATCGCGCCGAAGAGCGCGCTCGGAGACGCCGACGCCAAGACCGCCGGTAACGAAGTGTCTTTTGGCTTCGTCATGCCCTACCACGGTGATACGCGCGAGTTCGTACAGGCCGTGCCCTCGGGCATCGGCCTCTTCACGCTCATCACCGAACAGATTCCCGGCCTCGAGATCGCGGGGACGGGCGTGGGCGCGCGCGCGGCGCGCGAGGTCAACGGGCGCAAATACTGGGTCATGCCCGGCGCCGCCGTCGCGCCCGGCGGCGTCATCTCGTTCACCATCACGGGATTGCCTTCGACGGACCACACTGGGCGCACCGTCGCGGGCGTGCTCACGCTGGCGCTCATCGGCGCGGCCATCGCGTTCGGGCGGCGCCCGAGGGGCGAGGCGCGGAAGGCGGCGCTCAGCGAGCGCGACCGGCTGACGGCGCGGCGGGAGACCCTCTTCGCCGAGCTCGTCGCCGTCGAGCGCCAGGCTCGCGCCGGCGCCATGGGAGCGACGCCCGAGCGCCGCCGCGAGCTCGTCGGCAAGCTCGAGGGTGTCTACCAGCAGCTCGCGGCTCTCGAAGAGCAGCACGCGCCATGACGGCGACGGGGTCGCTCGCCCTGCGGCTGGTCGGCAAGACATACGCGGGGCGGCGCGCGCTCGTCGACGTGAGCACGACCTTCGCGCCCGGGCAGGTGAGCGCCGTCCTCGGTCCGAACGGCGCGGGCAAGACGACCTTGCTCGGGATCCTGTCGACCCTCGTGCCGCCGTCGGCGGGCGAGGTCCGCTGGGGCGAGATCACGCTCGGCCGTGCCTCGGATGCGCGCGCGCGCATCGGGTACGTCGGCCACGAGCCCGGGCTCTACGGCGAGCTCACGGCGCGCGAGAACCTCACGCTGTTCGCCGAGCTCTACGGCGTCGGGCACGCGGCAGCGCGCGCGGAGTCCATGCTCGCGCGCGTCGGCCTGGCCGACGTCGCGGCTCTCGCGCCCGCGCGCACGTTCTCGCGCGGAATGTCGCAGCGCCTGGCCCTGGCGCGCGCCCTCCTGCACGAGCCGGATCTGTTGCTCTTCGACGAGCCGGCCGCGGCCCTCGACCCTGCGGGCGCTGCCTGGCTGCAGACCGAGCTCGGCGCCGAGCGCGACGCCGGTCGCGTCGTCGTGCTCGTCACGCACGATCTCGAGGCCGCGGCGGCCGTCGCCGAGCACGTGGTCGTGCTGCGCCGCGGACGCGTCGTCCACGACGAAAGCCGCGCCGGAGGCTTCGGCGCCGAAACGCTGCGCGCGCTCTACGCGGAGCGCACCCATGCCTGAAGCCGCGGCGAACGCCGGAACACCGGCCGCGTCGGCCTTGGCCCCGCCCGTCGCCCCGTCCTTCCTGCGCCAGATCGCGCGCATCGCCGCGAAGGATCTGCGCATCGAATGGCGCAGCCGCGAGATCCTCGCGACGATGACCTTCCTCGCCGTCGTCGTCGTGCTGATCTTCAGCTTCGCGTTCGTCGTAGGCGACGCGCGGCCCCCGGCGCCCGTGACGGCGGGCATTTTGTGGATCGCGGTGGTCGTTTCCGGGACGGTGGGCCTCGGCCGCACCTTCGACCGCGAGCGCGACGGCGAGGCCATCCGCTCGCTCCTGCTTTCGCCGACGCCTCGCGCCGCGATCTACCTCGGTAAGCTCGCGGCGACCGTGGCGCTCATGCTCGTCGTCGAGGTCGTGCTGACGTTCCTCGCGGGGCTCCTCTTCTCGAACAAGGTCGCCGAGCAGCTCGGCTCCGTCGCGACCTTGCTCGTGCTCGGCACGATCGGCTTCGCCGCCGTGGGCTGCGTGTTCTCGGCCGCGCTCCTGCGCTCGCGCAGCCGTGACGTCCTGCTCGCGACGTTGCTCTACCCCATCATCGTTCCCATCGTCATCGCCGGAGCGCGCGGGACGGCCCAGCTCATCGATCCCTTATCGCCCGACCTCGACGGGGCGCGCTTTTGGACCCAGTTCCTGCTCGCCGTCGACGTGATCTTCGTGACCCTCGGGATCTGGGCTTTCGAACCGGTCGTCACGGGAGAATAAGCCCGGTGCGAACGAACGTAGGTCCAAGTGAGCCCAGGTAAGGAATTCAAGGAATTCGGCGCGCGCGACGCGACGCGCTCTTTAGATCGGCTTGTGGCCGCGGCGCGCCCTGCGTAAGATCGAGTGACATGCAGGTGGTGCACCGGAACCTGCTGACGGGGGCGTTGGTGGCTTGGATCGCCGCGTGCTCGCTCAACGATCACGGCCTGGGATCGATCGACGCAGGTCACGTCGCCTCCGGCGCCGGGGGCCAACCTCAGGGAGGCGCCGGCATGAGCGCGGCGGGAACGGCCGGCGCAGCGGGTGTCGGAGGAACTAGCCCAGAGCCCGTTGGAACCGGCGGTAGCTTGTCGATGGCCGGTACGACAGGCGGCGCGGGCAACCCGATGGCCGACGCCTCGGCGAGCGATTCGTCGGCGGTCGGAGCCGCTGGGAGCGAGGCCGCGGGAGGCGACTCGGGCGGTGGCTCGGGTGGGACGAATCCAACGGGTGTTGCCGGATCGCCCGGCACAGCCGGTTCGGCGAACGGGGGCGCCGGGGGTGACACGAGCGGCGCCGGCGGCGCGGGCGGAACGGCCGGTACGGGCGGCGTCGCCGGCGCGGGCACGGCAGGCGCCGCGGGACAGGCGGCAAGCGCCGGATGCTCCGACGGAACGCGCGAGGGCTTCGTCGACGTAAACAAGTACCCGAACATCGCGGCCTGCTCCGGCGCGTGGGACGTGCCGGGCCTCGCGTCGACGTCTTCGCTGACGCCGCAGTGCGATCGGCGCGCGGGGAACGACGGTGCGAAGCCCGATGGCCGCGGCTGCTCCGTCGCCGACCTGTGCGCGCTCGGCTGGAGCGTGTGCCAGTCGGCGCACGCCGTGTCGGTGGCGACGGCGAACGCCGGCTGCAACGATGCCATCGCGACGCCCGGCGAGATCGGCAGCTACTTCGTGACCCGGCAGCGCTCCAACGGCGCGACGTGCGACACGACCAACACCTATCCCGGCACGAACAACCTCTACGGCTGCGGAAACGTGGGAAGCATCGCCGACAAGGACTGCGCGCCCTTCACGCACATGTTGCGCGACAGCGACTGCCAGAACCTCTACCCGTGGGAATGCGCCGACGGCCCCATCGGGACAGCCACCGACGAGTACACTGTCGTCACGAAACAGACCTCGAGTCGCGGCGGCGTGCTCTGCTGCAAGAACTGAAGCATTAGAGCCTAAACGCGTCGGTCGGGTCAGCCGGCGCGCGCGGCCTCGGCAACGAGGGTCTCGAGGCGGCCGAGCGCCGTCTCGAGCGTCTCCATCGAGGGTCCGAACGAGAAACGCACGTGGCCGCGGAAGCGCGAGGCATGCTGGCTGCGGCGCTTGCCGGGGTTGATGTCGAAGAACTCGCCCGGGACGGCGATGACCTTCTTGGCGAGGGCCGCGCGGAAGAACCCCATGCCGTCGTTGAGCGGCGGCGGCAGGCCGTCGACCTTGCCCCAGACGTAGAAGGTCCCGTCGGGCGCGCGGTCCGTGCCCACGCCGAGCCGCGCGAGGCCCGCGAGCAGGCGATCGCGCTTGGCGCGAAACGCGATCTGGATGGCGTTGGTCTCGGCGATGACGTGCTCCTCCGTGCAGAGCGGGATGGCCGCCCGCTGCAGCGGCTTCGAGCCGCCCCCGTCGAGGAACGAGCCCGCGCTCGCCACGGCGTCGATGACCTTGCGCGGACCGACCGTCCACGTGACGCGCCAGCCGGGGTAGCGCCAGTTCTTCGTGAAGCCGTCGAAGATCACGACCGGGTCGCGGTCGACGTCCTCGACGTAGCGGGCCGCGCTCTCAACCGCGAGCTCGCCAAGGCGCCCGCTCCACACGTAGTGCGAATAGAACTCGTCGAGCAGCAGCGCGCAGTCGAGCTCGCGCGCGAGGTCGACCCAGCGCGCGAGCTCCTCACCTTGCACAAGCTTGCCCGTGGGGTTGCACGGGTTCGATAGGAGCAACGCCGAGAGGCCGCGCCCGTACACTTCCCGCCGCAGCTCCTCGACGGGCAGCTCGTAGCCGCGCTTGCCCTCGAGCAGGATGGGGATGGCCGTGAAGGCCTTGAAGATATCGAGCAGCTCCTCGTAAGCGGTGTAGTCGGGCAAGAAGTGGCCGAGGTTGACGTGGCCGAGGCTTGCCGCCGCGCGCGTGAGCGAGGCGCGGCCGCCGCCGCAAACGCTGACGTTCTCTGCGCCGTACTGCGAAGGAAGGCCGCGGCGATAGAGGCGGTTGTAGAGGTCCGCGATGGCCTCGCGCAGCTCCCAGATCCCGGGGACGGGCGCGTACTCTTGGTCGTCGACCTTGATCGAGACGTCGTGCACGCGCGCGGGCGCGCCCGGCAACGGGCCGGTCTCCGGCTGCCCTTGGCCGAGGTTGCACCAGTCGGCGGCGCCGGGCCCCGTCTGGCGAAACCCGAGGCGGCCCGCCTCCGTCGTGACGTAAATGACGCCGGTGCGCGGCACGGGGCGAAATGCGGAGAGGGCGCTGTCCTCAGTCACGCGGCGTAGTATAAAGCTCCCATGCGCGCCCTCGGGCCCGGATTCGTGGCCGCGACCATCTTCGCCGCGGCCGGCTTCCTCTTCGTGCCGGGGTTGATCCTCGCGGCGCCGCTCGAGCCCGTCATGGGCTTCGTCCAGAAGATCTTCTACTTCCACGTTCCCTGCGCGACGATGCTGTTCCTCTCGACGTTCGCCTGTGCGGCCGGCAGCGTCGCCTACCTCTTCAAGGGCTCGGAGCGCGGCGACTGGCTCGCGGCGGCCGCGGGCGAGCTGGGCGTCGTCTTCGGTGCCTGCGTCCTCGTGTCCGGTCCGCTCTGGGGGCGCAAGGCCTGGGGCGTGTACTGGCAGTGGGATGCGCGGCTCACGAGCTCGCTGCTGCTGTTTTTGATCCTCATCGCGTACCTGCTCGCGCGGCGGTATGGCGGACCGGGCGCGCGCAAGCTCGCGGCGGCGCTCGCGCTCTTCGCGGCGGTCGACGTGCCTCTCGTTTACAAGAGCGTCGACATCTGGCGGACGGTCCACCCGCAGACGACGGTCGTGCCCAAGCTCGACCCGCGCATGCGTCCGGCCTTCTGGAGCGCGTTCCTGCTCATGACGGTCGTGTGGGGCCTGCTGCTCGCGCTGCGCTACCGGCTCGAGGCGGCGCGCGCCGAGGCCGCGACCTTGAGGCTCGAAACCGAGGACCTGCTGGAGGCCGGCTCATGAACACGCTCGAACGACCTGGAAGCCGTCTCGCGGGATGCGGTGTCGCCATGCGCCGTCTCGCGGCGCTGACGGCGCTGGCCGTCACGGCCCTCCTGCCCGCGCTCGCCGTCGCGCAGGAGTTCGTCAAGGTCGAGGGCAAGGCGGGCGAGGACGTGCCGGCTGGTCCCTTCGTCGCCATCGCCTACGGTTTCATCTGGATCGCCATTCTCGGCTACGTCGTGTTCGTCGCCCGCGGCGTGGGACGCGTGCGCGGCGAGCTCGACGAGCTGCGCCGCAAGCTCGACGCCGCCGGCAAGCGCTAGTATGTTTTACGCGCTTGCGATCGGCACGCCGCCCTCATCGCACTTCATCTACATCCCGGTGATCTTCGTGCTCGGGATCGCGCTCGGGTTCATCTTCGGCTCGAAGGCCACGCGCGACGCCATCGCGTTCGAGCAGAAGAAGGCCGACGAGCGTGAAGCGCGCCGCGCGGCGCGCGAGGCCGCGAAGGCCGGCGCTGGCGAGAAGCCCTAGTTCTTCACGACGTGCTTGAGGTACGCGACGAAGCCGTCGGCGGCGTGAAAGAGGAACGAGAAGTTCCCCACGCTGAGACTCTCGCCGCCCTCGAGCACGACGGGCTGGTTGGCTGGAATCTCGGTGCCGCCGATCGTCGTCCCGTTGGTCGAGCCGCAGTCCATGACGGTCGTGCCCTCGGACTTCGCCTCGAAGACGCAGTGCCGCTTGGAGATCGAGCTGTCGGGGATCAGGATGTCGGCCTTTTCGCCGCGGCCCAGCACCATGGGCGCGTCTTTCTCGAAGGCGCCGCGGCTCACGGCGAAGACGCGGTTCAGGAGCGACACCTGCTGGATGCGCCAGCCCGAGGTCTCCGCCATGACGGTCGTCTCGACGGGCGCGCCCTCCTTCAGCTCGCCCGCGGCGCGCGTCACGATGATCACGGGTGCGGTGTGGTGCGCGCGAAAGGCGGCCTCCCCGTCACGACGCAGCTCGCGGATGAACTCGTCCAGATACAGAGCGGGCATTGCACAACGACTAACATTAGTCCGCGGTCGGGGGGAAGCCGTATACTGCGGCGATGCCGAGCTTCGATTTCTCGGAGGAGCAGCAGCACCTCATGGACACGGCGCGGGAGTTCGCGCGCAAGGAGATCGTCCCGGTCGCGGGTCAGCTCGACGAAGAGGGAATATTCCCCAACGACATCTGCCGCAAGGGCTGGGAGACGGGCCTCATGAACTGCGAGATCCCCGAGGCCTACGGCGGCCTCGGCCTGTCGTGTCTGTCGCACTGCCTCGTGCTCGAGGAGATCTCTTACGGCTGCACGGGGGTCAACACGACGATGGCGGGCAACATGCTCGGGACGATGCCCCTCATCCTCGCGGGCACCGAGGAGCAGAGGAAGCACTACTTCGGCCGCTTGCTCGCCGAGGCCATCTTCGCGGCCTACTGCTGCTCGGAGCCGGACGCGGGCTCCGACGTCGCAGGCATGAAGTCGAAGTACAGGAAGGTCGGCGACGAGTACGTCCTCACGGGACAGAAGCGCTGGATCACGAACGGCGGCGTCGCGAGCTTCTACACAGTTTTCGCGCGGGAAGAGGGCACGCAGCGCCACAAGGGCATCACGTGCTTTGTCGTCGACCGTGACACTCCCGGCGTGTCCGTCGGCAAGAAGGAGAACAAGATGGGCCAGCGCGCCTCGAACACGACGGACGTGCTGTTCGAGGACGTCAAGCTCGCCAAGAAGAACGTCGTGGGGCCCGAGGGCGAGGGCTTCAAGGTCGCGATGCGCACCTTCGACCGCTCGCGGCCTTGGATCGCGGCGGGCGCGTCCGGCCTCATCCGCCGCGCCCTCGACGAGTCTCGCAAGTACGCCCTCGAGCGCAAGGCCTTCGGCGTGGCCATCGGGCAGCATCAGGCCGTACAGTTCATGCTCGCCGAGATGGCCATCGCCTACGAGTCGACGCGCCTGCTGTGCCACAAGGCAGCCTGGAGCATCGACCAGGGCAAGCTCGACTCCATCGTGTCGAGCTACTCGAAGGCCTACGGCGCCGACGCCGCCATGCGCGTCGCGACGGACGCCGTGCAGATCTTCGGGGGCTACGGGTACACCAAGGACTACCCCGTCGAGAAGCTCATGCGCGACGCGAAGCTCCTCCAAATCTACGAGGGCACGAGCCAGATCCAGCGCATGGTCATCGCCCGCAACATCCTGTCTGAAGCCTGAACCTCAGTGCGGCGGCACGACGCACTCGTCCTCGATGAGGGCCCCGAAGAACCGCAAGCTGTCGGCGACGTGGAGCTTCCAGTAGGGCCAGTCGTGGCCGCCGGGGAATTCCTCGTAGACGTGCGCGATGGCGCGGGCGTCGAGGGCGGCGTGGAGGGCGCGGTTCCCGGCGAGCAGGCCGTCGCCCGTGCCACAGTCGAAGCGCAGCGGCGGCAAGCGCGCGGCGTGGGCCTCGAACCAGTGCAGCGCCGTGCCGTCCGCCAGGCCGAACGACGGCAGGTCCTCGAGGGGCTCTTCGACGGACTCGTGCAGGCGCGCGATCGTCGTGACGGCCGAGTGGGCCGAGATGCCCGCGAAGCGCGCGGCGTACTTGGCGCCGAGGCGCAACGCGCCGAAGCCCCCCATCGACTGACCGGCGAGGAAGACGAGCGACCGATCGGTGACGCGCTCGTCGGCGAGCGCGGCCGCCGCCGGCACCTCGTCGACGATCCAACGCTCGTAGTCAGCGGCGTCGTGGGGGACGTAGCCGCTGCCGTCGCCCCACAGGCCGTCCGAGGGCATGGCGATCGCGACGGGCGGCAACTCGCCCGTCTCGATGAGGCGCGCGGCAGTGAGGTGCACGCCGCCGCGCAGGGACCACGACCAGTGGCTGCCGTACACGCCGTGCAGGAGGACGACGAGCGGCAGCGGGTCGTTTCCGCCGGGCGGGACGTACACGGTGACGTCTGCGCGGCGCCCGAGCGCGACGCTCTTGACGGTGACGAGCCGCAGCCCGTCGCGCTCGAAGCGCGGGTCGGACAGCTCGACGGTGCGGAACGCAGGGCCAGCCACGCCGACAGTGTACCGATTTCACCCGAGAACGCGTCATTCGAGGAGCCCGAGCGCAGGGCGGCTCCGCCGCGCGGAGGGAGGGGGGCCGGGGTGTGCGAGCGGCAGCGAGCCAGACTCCGTCAGATCGTCCCTCCCCAGATGGCGCCGCCGCCGAGGTCTTGCTCGATGCGGAGCAGGCGGTTGTACTTCGCGACGCGCTCGGAGCGCGCGAGCGAGCCGGTCTTGATCTGGCCCGAGCGCATGGCGACGGCGAAGTCGGCGATGAAGGTGTCCTCGGTCTCGCCCGAGCGGTGCGAGATGATCGTCGTCCACCCGTTGCGGTGTGCCATCTCGACCGAATCGATGGTCTCGGTGAGCGTGCCGATCTGGTTCACCTTGACGAGCAAGCTGTTGCTCGCACCCTTCTCGATGCCCATCTTTATGCGCTCCGTGTTGGTGACGAAGAGATCGTCGCCCACGAGCTGGACGCGATCGCCGATGGCCTTCGTGAGCGCCACCCAGCCGTCCCAGTCGTTCTCCGCCATGCCGTCCTCGATCGAGGCGATGGGGAACTGCTCGCAGAGCTTCTTGTAAAATTCGACCATGCCCTTGGCGTCGAGCTCCTTGCCCTCGCCCTCGAGCTTGTAGGTCTTGCTGCCCTTGTCCCACAGCTCCGACGACGCGACATCGAGCGCGAGGGCGACGTCCTTGCCGGCCTTGTAGCCGGCCTTCTCGATGGCCTCGATGACGACGCCGCAGGCCGCCTCGGCGCCCGGCAGATCGGGTGCGAAGCCGCCCTCGTCGCCCACGCCCGTCGACGCCTTGCGGTCGTGCAGGATCTTCTTGAGCGTGTGGAAGACCTCGGCGCCCGCGCGCAGCGCCTCGCGGAAGTTCGGCAGCCCCTTGGGGACGATCATGAACTCCTGGAAGTCGAGCGAGTTGTCGGCGTGCGCACCGCCGTTGATGATGTTCATGAGGGGCACGGGCAGGACGCGCGCGCCCGGACCGCCGAGGTACTTGAAGAGCGGCAGGCCGAGCTCGCTGGCGGCCGCGCGCGCCGCCGCCATCGATACGCCCAGCATGGCGTTCGCGCCGACCTTGCCCTTGTTGGGCGTGCCGTCGACGGCCAGCATGGCCGCGTCGAGGCCGGCCTGGTCGAAGGCGTCGCGGTCGACGACGATCGGCCCCAGCATCGTCGCGACGTTCTCGCAGGCCTTGAGGACGCCCTTGCCGAGGTAGCGCTTCTTGTCGCCGTCGCGCAGCTCGAGCGCCTCGTGCTCACCCGTCGACGCGCCCGAAGGCACGGCCGCCGTCCCAACGACGCCGGAGTCCAGTGTGACGTCCACCTCGACGGTGGGGTTGCCGCGCGAATCCAGGATCTCCCGCGCGAGGACGCTCTCGATGATGGCCCTGCTCATGATGCTCATGGGCGGCGTTTCTAGCGTGAATGGGCCCGTCTCCGCCAGTGGATTCAGGTTCCTGTCGCTGACGATCCGCGACAATCAGCCGGCGTCACTAGCGACGCCCCTCGGCCGATGAGATACTCGCCCGCGGAATGAAGAGCCAGCCCCGCCTCGCTGCCCGGCAGGAGATCGCCCGGCAAGAGACCGAACGTCCCGCGATTCTCACGCCGCGGCAGATCTTCGAGTCCCTCGACCGCTCCGTCATCGGCCAGGAGCGCGCCAAGCGCACCGTCGCCATCGCCGCCTACAACCACCTCAAGCGGTGCGGGCAAAAGGGGGTCGCCGGCAAGCGTCTGCTCAAGAAATCCAACCTGCTCCTCGTCGGCCCCACGGGCTCGGGCAAGACGCACCTCGCGCGCACGCTCGCGCAGTGCCTCGACGTGCCGTTCGCCGTCGCCGACGCCACCGAGTACACCGAGGCCGGCTACTACGGCAAGGACGTCGAGGTCATGATCGGGGAGCTGCTCCACCGCTCAGAGCAGGACGTCGAGCTCGCCCAGCGCGGCATCATCTTCATCGACGAGATCGACAAGATCGCGCGCCGCAGCCAGGGCGCGCGTACGGGCGCCGGCTCGCGCGATATCGGCGGCGAGGGCGTCCAGCAGGCGCTGCTCAAGCTGCTCGAGGGCCGCGAGGTGTTCGCGCCGTTGAACGTCACGCAGCACTGGAACAAGCACGACTTCGTGGTCGTCGACACGCAGGACATCCTGTTCATCGCGGCCGGCACGTTCAGCGATCTGCGTCTCGTCGACGAGCCCCGGGCCGTGGGCTTCGGCGCCGGCGCGTCGGGTGCCCAGGGGCGTGTGCCCACCCGGCGCGTCACCGAGAAGGAGCTGCTCGACTACGGCCTGCTCGCAGAGTTCCTGGGTCGCGTCCCCGTGCGCGTCGAGCTCGAGGCCCTGTCTTCGGATGACCTGCTCAGCATCATGACGGTCCCGCCCGACGCGATCGTGCGCGAGTACCAGGCGTTGCTGAAGCTGGACGGCGTCGACCTGCGCTTCTCGGCAGGAGCGCTGCGCGCCATCGCCGCCTACTGCCTCCGGCGCAAGACCGGCGCGCGCAGCCTGCGGACGCTCATCGAGGAGATCTGCCACGACGTCATGTTCGACGCGCCCGAGCTCAAGGGCGAGACCTTCGAGGTCGACGAGGCCTACGCCCTCGCCCGCCTCGCCCGCCTCGCCGACGGCGTCGCCAAGGACGCCGCCACGCAACCCGGCCCCGACACCGACCACCTGAAGGATCCCGCGGAGCGGGCCGTGAAGGCGGCCGCCAAGGACGCGCCGCGAAAGGCGGCCTCTTGAAGATTGGAGAGCTGTTTCGGTCCGCGGGCCGCCGCGTCTTCTCCTTCGAGTTCTTCCCGCCCAAGAGCGACGCCGGCGTCGCCGCGCTCGAGCGCACGATTCGCGAGCTCAGCGATCTCGCGCCCGCCTTCGTGTCGGTGACCTACGGCGCCGGCGGCTCGACGCGCGGCAAGACCATCGATCTCGTGCAGTGGATCCAGCGCGAGGCGCACATCACCGCCATGGCGCACCTCACGTGTGTGGGCGCCACGAAGGAAGAGATCGGCGGCGTGCTCGACCGTCTCACGGCCGCGGGCATCGAGAACATCATGGCGTTGCGCGGCGACCCGCCCGCGGGCCAGGAGAAGTTCGTGCGCACCGAGGGCGGCTTCGGCTACGCCAACGATCTCATCACCTTCATCCGCTCGCGCTACGCCGACCGCGTCTGCGTGGGCGGCGCCTGCTACCCCGAGGGTCACGTCGAGTGCCGCGACCTCGACCGAGACATTGCGAACCTCAAGCACAAGGTCGACGCGGGCCTCGACTTCGTCGTGACGCAGCTCTTCTTCGACAACCGCGTCTACTTCGACTTCTTGAAGCGCGCGCGCGCCGCCGGCGTCGCCGTGCCGATCGTCCCCGGCATCATGCCCATCCGCAACCTCGCAAGCGTCGAGCGCATGACCAAGCTCGGGGGCGCGACCATCCCGGCCACGCTCTTCGCCGAGCTCGATCGCTGCCGCGGCGACGACGCGGCCGTCGCCGCGCTCGGCGTAGCCCACGCCACCGCGCAGTGCGTGGAGCTCCTGCACGGCGGCGCGCCCGGCGTCCACTTCTACACGCTGAACCAGAGCCCCGCGACCCGCGTGATCCTGACGGCCCTCAAGACCGCCCGCCTGGCCTAACTAATTGGGTCGATTGTCGCGGCCCTTCTCGTCACGAAGGGTCTCGAGAAGGTCCAGGAAGCGCTCGCGCGAGTCGTCGTCTTCGCCGTCCATGTCCAGCTCCATGGCCAAGCGTTGCCGCCACGACCCAACCATGTAGCCCGCGATCGCGCAGGCACCACCGGCAACAACCATCAGTGCACTCACGACGCCAGTCAGCATTGGGTCTTTTCTCCCTGAAAGAGGCCGGTTTCCCACCGGCAGCACTCAGGGGATCGTCAGGCCGCCGTTTTTTCTTGAACCGGCCGCCGCCGTTATTCGTCGTCGTCGCGGCGCTTCCTGGGTTTCTCCACCTTTTCGGGCGCCTCGGCCGATTCGTCCTCGTCGGCGCGGGCGCGCGGGCGGGCCTTTCGGGACGAGACGGTCGGGCCGCCCTCGCCCGCCGCGAAGCCGTCAACGAGCACGGCGACCTGGAGCCAGTACGAGACGTATTGGTCCGTCGCCGAGTCGACCATGTCGTTGTTCGCCCCGGCCGTCATCTGATACCGACGCAGGTCGAACCCCGCGCGGGCCTCGACGGCGGGTAGGAACCTGTAGGCGACGGACGCCGTGACATCGAAGGCCAGGAACGTCGCGTTCGGG